>CAZFYV010000457.1:0-1530 GCA_964523195.1 uncultured Pseudobdellovibrionaceae bacterium | reverse complement strand
CACTCCATCAGGAAGATCCTCTTCTCCATGACGAGATTTAAATCTCTCTAGGTAAGAGAAACTCTCAAACAGCTCTTTTAATTCTTGGTGGTTGTCGTGGGTGAGCTCTTTTGCTCGATCTCTTTCAAAACCGAGTTGCTCGCAAAACAGTTGGTATTGATAGCTTTCGAACTCTTGATCGAAAAGCTCTAAGCAGATGTGATCAGCAAAGTGTTTAAGAGGTTTTTTCTCTTTTGTAGTTATGTAATCTACGAGTTGCGCAAAAACTTGAACTGTTAAACGAGCTTTTGATTTTTGTTCATTGAGGTTTGTAGAAAACCTTTCCACATCGTCGTAGCGATACTGATCATGTCGAATGCCTAACTGTCTTACGCTTCCATAGTCAATGATTCCACCATCAGCTAAAACGTTGTCGCCGTCCCAATCAAGCCACGTAAATATATAGTTGCGATCGAGAACGGCAGAAAACTGCGCGAAGTCTACGGCTAGAGCCTCCAGAGCATTTTCATATTTCTTTTTATTGAGATCAAAATTCCAAGTTTTGTTGGCTGTTTGTCGTTCGATTAAATAATCGAAAGCCTTAACCATAGGCTTATATTCATTCATTTTTAAATATCTAAAAATATGCGCTGGTCTTAGTAAATTGTGACCTGCTCGAACACCAATGCCGACACCATTGCCATTATCTACAATACAAAGAACTCTTTCTGTAGTTATGCCTTGGAAGTGCATGATCTCTGACATAATGGCTGATGAAATCAACTCATCGATTTCTGCTTGGCCACATCCATAACCGTGGTCTTTGTTTCCAGTTTCAAGGTTTTTCTGAGCCGTTACCGCTGCTGGAGCTAGTTGTGTAACTCCAGTTCCCCGGCTGGAGACATCCCAATACTTTCCTTTGTAATAGATAAAACCATTCCAGATACTTCTGCCGTCACCAGAAGTTTTACCTTGCTTGTTTTCGTGTTGAAGTTGTAAATACCTAGTAGCCATAAACTCATTAGGCTTAATAGTTTTGGAATCGAACTTCTTTTCAGAATCAATATCGTATTCATTTATAATTTGAATATTAAATGTTTCTAGGAGTTTCTTTTCGAGTTTTGGATTGAGTTCATGGGGATGGTCTTTGGAAATAAGTCCCATATCTTTAGCGAGAAGAAAGTTGAAGAAACAGATCTTTCCCTTTGGGAGTGTGCGTACTTTGTAACCAACAAAACCGTCTGGCGCAGCGGTTTGCCAAGGGTGTAAGCCATCAATTTGATTGAAATTATCGTAAGTGTATTGACGCTTTTTTGTACGACTTTTCTGAGTTGTATTCTTTCGTCCCATCTATAAGTTATATCGGCGTATCAAAATTAAATGTTTAAATATGAGGTCCAGAAAACTCGACTTTGGGTATAAAAAAAGCCGCAATAAGATGCGGCTTTTTTAAAGATTTAGACAGTTGTCTAGACTCTAAACTTTAATATGATCTTCACCTGGTTTCCAGCCAGCAGCGCAGAGTTCACCTGACTGTAGTCCACTAAGCAC
>CAZFYV010000456.1:0-1560 GCA_964523195.1 uncultured Pseudobdellovibrionaceae bacterium | reverse complement strand
ACCCGTAATCGCATTGAGTCTCTTTCCATCCTTTAGAAAAAGTAATTTATTCGCGCCAAGAATTCCTCTAGAAATTGCTAAGGTCCTCACCTCACCGGTAAGCTCCTCAGAAACATCGAAACCAGGCAAGTCTCTAAAGATATCCTTTAAATCCCTATAACCTCGATCTTTGATTTGTTGCTCAGTAACAACCATCATCGTGGCAGGTGCAGTGCGAATATCTTCTTCAGTTTTAGAAGCCGTCGTTACCTTCATATCAAGAAGTTCAGATAAACTAATGTTATCCAGATCCATATCCTGAGCAATAGCAACTCCGCTAATTGTGAATACAAGAAGTGCAATTAAATACTTCATAGAGTTTCTCTCCATATATAAGTCGTTCAAAACTCATTATTCTTAAGATGGTTACAAGTGACTATTTAATTAAGTGTCTAGAAATAGAAGAATTGTTTAGACATACTTAAACAGCTCGAACCGAGCGGTAGAACTTTCGTCGAAGCTCAATCTAAAAAGTGCGACTACTGAGCCATTTAGCACCAATGCAGAAAGCTAAATCGCAACTTTGAAGTTTGCCTAAATGTGAACATTTAATTAATTTCTAATCATTGGTCTTATAACTTATATCTAAGTTAAAAGGGATAGAGAATCCCCGCTCCCTCTTTATCCTTAGCCGAAAGGCCACCCGTACGATTTCTTCCGCCACACATTGGATAATGCATAATGGACTCAATATCGTAATCAGTAATGGGTTCAAAGGGATTCAACTCTTTGCAATCTCGGACTGTTTCTGGATGAATATGCTCATGTCGAAATCCAAGTACATGACCCAACTCGTGTAATGAAAGCCTAACTAGATCGTTAGGACTATCCTTTATATGCTTCTTTTTATAGAAAACGGTGCGTTTTTTCTGTTCGTCGCCAGGGAAAAATGCCCGGGCACGATATCTGGTTCTTCGAGAGTTTTTAAGATCTATGCGAAATAGTACATTGCTATTTTTGGGAGTACAGTTTTTATCTTCTTCAGGTTTATAGATAAAAGTCACATTGGCGTATTTCTCCCACTCTCTGGTCGCCTCAACAACAGCATCCACCATTACTTTTTTGTGTTTTCCAAACCGATCTGAAATGCAGTAGGTCAAATTGTGTTTCTGGCTATCATCCCAGATTCGATATTGGTTTTGATCATCGAGCATAACGATTAAATAGGGATTAAAGAATTGGTTTGTATCTGCCGCCGGAGTTGTCTCTACCGGCCAGTACTCCTTGTCGGATGTACCACAGTACTCAGTTACGCCATTCGCTGAAACCACCCAAAACAGTAGTAAAACCCCTAAAAGCTTCATAAACATCCCCCGTTATTAGAGAATGGTTCGAAACATCTATTTCACTCAAGAAAATAGCTTCAGGACCAAAATCTTGGACTAACTTTTAGGTTCTGCTATAAATCGATTGGAAACATTACTAAGGATTTTCAAACTCCAGACAGTAAGAAACCCAGGTGGGTCGCCTGGGTTTCAAGTGTTGGGTAAGGGAAAGTGCTCCTGGGTCGGGAGCTTCAGG
>CAZFYV010000455.1:0-1600 GCA_964523195.1 uncultured Pseudobdellovibrionaceae bacterium | reverse complement strand
AAACTATTGCCCACTCTGTTTCACTTTCTATAAATGAACTTGAACAGATTCTAGCCAATCCAAAGTACATCCCCAGCTTCTCCTATCCTCTTGGACTGACGACAAAAGAAGATCAAGCATTACTCAGAGAAGCCATTGTTAAAAGTGTGAGCCAAGCGGTCTCAAAAGCATCATCAAACAAAGAGCAAGGCCCTTCAAATCAAGATATTGCAACATTCAGGTTCATTCTAGAGCTTTATCGCAAAAACCCGGATATGAGCGAATCTATAGCCTGGATGTCACAAATTTCCGCGGCAAACGAGCTCATCAATCAACTGGCTTACCTCAATAATTTTTCAGAAGAACACGGATCGGAAGGATGGTTCCGAAAGGCCAAAGGAAACTTATTCTTTGCTATGAGACGCCTTGAAGTTTTGAGTGGCTATCGACATGGCTGGCTCAATCGCCCCGATACAGTTTTGATGTACAGTGATGTGGACCCTGAGTATTTCATTCGTTTCATAAGACATATCGAACTCTATCGCTTATCTCTTCTTTTTGGACACAAAGCAGAAGTTACCGATGAAATGATCGAGGAATTTATTCGAGTTTCAAGACAACTTGTTGGAGTTAGAAAATCAGTTGGTGGACCACTTTTCTCATCACAACTTCAAACCCTTCTTGCCGTAGCATTCTCATTTGTTCCCAACCACGAAAACGTTTTAAACGAGATTGAGACGCGTCTAGCTCAAGTTTCAGAGGAATCTCTCAAAATGGGCAAATCCCCAAGTTGGCTTGGAGAAACCATTGGCGGTGGCATTCAGTCCTTTTATAACTCCAATGTTCCAAACTGGTTTTCAACGAGAATCTCAGGACAAATCTCTGAAGCTCAAACCATTCTCAACGAGCTACGACCGGCTATTAAAGAGTTTAGAAACAAAGCCTCCCAGGAGCTCCAGGGTCAAGCGAGTTTTGTTTATCAATTTTCTTTGGGCTTTGTAATTAGTCATTTTGGAGTCCTTCCTCTGAGAGCCGGTGAAGTTCTTATGAATCTTTTATCCCTCCACGAATCAACTGATAAAGTTAGAAAGACCATTGAGGAAAATTTAGCGGCTTGTGTGGAAACTTGTAACGTGGTGGTAGATGGCGGAAACGATCTCGTAGAGGCTACGGATAAATTTATAAGAGAAACTGTAGTTGCAGCTAGTCCTCTTGCGGAGTCTGTTGTTGAGGTCCTTCAATTAAGAGAATTGGGTGAAGCTGCTGCGAACCTATTTAGAAGTGCTCCAAGCCCTGAAGTAGAGGTTACTGACGAGGATAAAGAGAAAGCTCCAGAAATCGAAAAGAAAATCAGCATTTTTTCAAGTTTTCATCAAAGACCTGATGAACTGAGCTGTAACGCTGTCTTCTTTTGATCGGAGTGCAATCAATACTTTTTATTCAAAGCTTGACCTCTTAATCTAGACTTCTGGAGATTTTATGAAACAAGCCATTTCAGAAAAATACCTGGTCGCTAAAAACAAATACGATGAATTATATCAACAGTTCGAAATGTATCTTCCAGCCATTTTCTTTATTGCTGGGTTTGGCTACGACATCATCACAACTGACCGCATAGATC
>CAZFYV010000454.1:0-1605 GCA_964523195.1 uncultured Pseudobdellovibrionaceae bacterium | reverse complement strand
GGCGTGGATCTTGTTGATAATACTCCCATTTTAGACATCAAACCCTATATCCCTGGCGCAGACTCTATACCTGATGCAAAGTCCTCTTGGACAGAAAATCGTCCAAATCAACTTTTATCAGTAAGCTTCAATGATGAGGTTCTCCAAAAGATTGAAGATCAAAGGGTGAAATACCCCGAATTAAAATCAATGATCAAAGAGTCGATCGAACTCGATCCAAGAGCTTTGTGCTACAAAGGCTCAGAAAATAGAGACCAACCCTATGGCAACTCCTATGGTTTCTATCTTGAGGAGTTCAATGTGATCTTCCAAGTTGAAGACAATTCTGCAGAAGTTATTGATCTCGAATCAAGGTAAAAGTTTCAGCGCTAATTGCGATTTCACAGAATTATAGATACAAGCATTTAACTGAAGATGAGGTTCAATATGGAAAGAAAAGTCCCTGAGTTAAAGCTTGCTAGCTACCTTGAAGGTTCTGATAACGATCGAATCAAGTTCATCGATGAACTTTACAATGGTTTAAAAGAATATGGCTTTTTTGTCCTCAAAGAACATCCTGTCAGCGTTGAACTGCTCGAAAAAGCCTATGGGCTTGCCGAAGACTTTTTCATGCTCTCTAGTGAAACAAAAAAACAGTACGTCTCTCTCAATGGTGGCGGCCAACGAGGCTATACCCCTTTTGGTGTCGAACACGCCAAAGATCAGTCAGTTGCCGATCTTAAAGAGTTCTATCATGTTGGAAGAGAGTTAGTGTCTGGGAACAAATACTACGATGTTTATCCGCAAAACCTCTGGCCCAAAGAAGTTGCTGAATTTAAAGAGACTTTTTTAAAAATTTATAACGAACTAGATCGTTGCGGTGAAATTATTCTTGAAGCATTAACTCATCCCTTAGAGCTACCAAAAAATTATTTCTCTCAAATGGTAGATGAAGGGAACTCAATTCTAAGACTTTTACACTACCCACCACTTCCTGAAGACCGTGACCCTAATGCCATAAGAGCGGCTGCACATGAAGACATTAATTTAATTACCTTGCTAGTAAGCGCATCTGCAGCTGGACTAGAGCTCCAGGATCATGATGGAAAGTGGCTACCTATTGAATCAGATCCAAATTCGATTATTGTAGATTCAGGTGATATGCTTTCAAGAGCTACAAATGATGTTCTTCCATCAACAACTCATAGGGTTGTGAATCCAAGCGATTCAAACACCAATCGCTACTCAATGCCATTTTTCATGCACCCTCACCCAGAGGCAATGCTCACTTGCATTGATTCATGCAAGGGAGATGGGGCAAAATACGAAGATATCACAGCCAATGACTTTCTTATGCAACGACTCAAGGAAATTGGCTTAACAAAGTAACATTGTTTTCAGCGGTAAGCTGAAAAGATATGTGACAGTTTCTTTCAAAAGATACGAAAAAAAATTTCTATGGCAATTTCTCACAATGAGAAAAAACTGAAACTATTTATACACTTCATATAACTTTCCTTTAAGCAGCTTGGATTAGACATTATCCATGAGAAAACCACCTATATTTTCCGATTTCTGACTGGCTTTTTGACGTCCAGACTTAAGACCTGCGATTGACCTAATGAC
>CAZFYV010000453.1:0-1640 GCA_964523195.1 uncultured Pseudobdellovibrionaceae bacterium | reverse complement strand
TTGCCGCTAACCATGAAAATTCATCGTCTTTTCTACTATTTTGCAACCCAAAGGAGCTTTTGCGCGAGAATATAGAAAGAAGTCGAAAAGTGATAGATCACAAGAATGTTAATTCCATGACTTTAAGCGGTCAGCCCATGGCTCTTAGCGGAAGTACAAGGCTTCAGGCAACAACTCTTTTAACTTTTGTTGGAGGATTTCTTTTGGGGCTTTGTCCTCAGGACAATTTCAGTAGTTCTTTAGGGGCATTGATTGAAGGACTTGATTCTAAAGACTACTTGCGGATGCAAAGCTTAACAGAACTGGAGTCTTTGGCCTATTCCCGAGGAGACTTTTTTAACTATATTGCTCGAGATTTAGCATTAACGGTTCTAACGGATACAACAGAACGCTCGCCGACGTTTAGTCTAACATCATTTGAAAATGAGCAACTCAAGGATCACAAATTCTCATGGTGTTACTTATTTGTAGAACAAACGTCTAATTCAATGGAGGCCTGGAGGCGAATTTTAGGTCGACCACCCCGGCCACTCCACTGGCAGGAGCTTGAAGATAAATCAGGTGAAGTTTATCTTGGGTTTAACTTGTCTTCTGCAGATATTCCTCGCCGTAAAGAGCGATTGCCAGGAAATTCGATAGATTTAAAAGTTATTGATACTCTCGATGGATTCAAAATTGAAGCTGCTGAGTTTAGTGAAACTTTTACCTTTCAAGAAACGAGCCCTCTTTTTATTCATTTGTATTTGAAAATGCTTTTAAATGCACATTCGACTTTAACAATGGGTCGATTAGAACGTTACAAAAGTAATGTTATGACTTATGTAAGACCATCTAATGGTAAGCTTATCGATCGAGCTTCTCGTTATTTACAGCAGTTATTGTCTGAAAAAGGTACTGAGCTGTCCCTAGATGAGTGTGCCAAGCACCTTCATAAAACCTATCAGGGCCAAGGTGATGGTGTTCCTTTAGTCATTGAGGCTTTTAATAGTCTTGATAGCTTTTGATTTTATTGATCCTGTTAAATTTAATCTAAATTTTTTATTTAGGGTTTGAATCGCGATAAAGTTCTTCATTGAGTTTAGTGATCTCATCATTGAGTTGAGAAAATACAGTTTCGATATACTCCCGTTTTCTAGCAAAAACTTTGCTTTCAAGTTTGTTTTTCATTCGATACTGATTGCCATCTATGAGAAGGTGATAAGAAAAATTCGGATAATACTTATCTAGGAACAAAAATAAAAATGTTTCTGCAAAATCCTCTGCTGGAGACCTGGCGGAGTAACTCGTTACAAAACGACTTGAGTAGAGGCTCGAGTAGTAATCTGGGGCCTCTTTGAGAGGGATGTATATATTTTCCCCATTGAAAATATCAGCAACGGTCCCTCGGTATTTAAAATCAGGTTTGGTTAAGATCTTATCGTAGTCGAGCCAGCTCAATCCGGCGAAAGTGCCCGGTTGAACAGGGCAGTCTGGGATGCCCTCGTTAACACTCGGGCGACAGCGATTGGTCATGGTGATTTTATAATAAGCATCGACCACGTGTCCGAGTTCATGGGTCAAAACCATTAAGAGCGGTCCGTGAACTCCACTAGGCGTAGGAATATTTGCGTCGACAGATGGTCCATTTTGAATTCTTGTAT
>CAZFYV010000452.1:0-1645 GCA_964523195.1 uncultured Pseudobdellovibrionaceae bacterium | reverse complement strand
CCCAAAGCGTGCTCCTGAAACATGCACTGTGAAGCCAAGAAAGCCATCAGAGATGTTCCAATCAATATCGTCAACACTCAGTACTCTGTAGGAATCATAAATACTAGCAAAGGCCCATTTTTCGAATTTTACACCGTCTAGGTTGAGTTGCATATTAGGTCGTGCACTCCAGTGAGATCTAGAGGTATTTCTAATCGTTGTATTGGTTTCGCGTCCTCTGGAGTCCTTAGATTTTTCCTCGTAAAAGTGAGCCGATATAGGAATTGTTACTGCCACCGGCCACCTTTCTGGCTCATCCATAAAACTTGGATCAATTAAGTGGCCTCGAAGGTATCTCTCAGTAATGGTCCATTTAATATTACATCCATAGGCAGAATTTAAATTGTGAACGGCAAGCGCTTCAGCAACATATCCCGTTTCCATTTCAGAGGCCCAGCCGCAGGCAAAGCGTTTATCTGAAGAAAAGAAGTTTTTGGAAAAGGATTTTAGTGTTGGAGTCGGAGTTTCTTCGGCAGGACGCTTAAAACTACATGCGGAAAACACGATGAGCGAGAAGCTGATCGCAAAGGCTAATATGAAATCTCTGTAGTTATTTTTGAACATCAGATATGTGTATTTCAATAAGTTTGCCATGAGGGGCTGCTAAAAAGTTAGCAAAATTAGTGATTTAGAGAGGTCAGTTTTGGGCAGGGGCAAATTCCCATGTCTAAATATGAGACACTAAGGACAATCTCAGGAGCTTTGAGCTAAGGTAAGTAAGTGAAGAGATTGAAGTTTCTATGAGATATCGGCCTAGCGAGATAGGACTTCAGCGCTATCAAGATTAAACTTATCCAGGTACTTCTTTAGGCGATCGGAATCGTTTTTTGACTTCTTTTGGAGGCGACTGACTGCGAACAGTTTTCTGCTAGCTTCGGATAGAGAGGTGCATTGAGAGCAAACCTCTAAGACCTTTTCCAGTTGAGCAAGATCGAAGGGGTCCCATTTGTTTATTTCTTCTTTCAAGAGATTTGTAGAAAGAGGTATCGAGTTGGACTCAGTGGTTTCCCAGTTGGAGTTTAATGTTTGAATTTCTTCATCTACATTTGAAAGGTCGATTTTGCCATTTTCTGAAAGTGTACCCATGCGCATGATTGAAGCATTGAGATCTCTAAAATTTCCAGACCATTCTGATGATGGTCGAAGGGCGAACTTGATATAAGATTCGAGTGCATCTTTGTTGAATCTTACTTTTTTCCCGGTTTTGGATGAGTATTTTAAAAGTTCGTAGTCGATATTGGGTTCAAGATCTTCTTTTCTGTTTTTTAAGCTCGGAAGTTGAAAGTTCCAAAGATTGATTCGCGCGAGGAGATCTTCTCTAAAGTTACCTTCTTGAACCTCTTTTTTTAGGTCTCTGTTTGTGCCAGCAATGAGTTGGAAGTCACTTGTTTCCGGTTTGTCGGAGCCCATGGGTAAGAAGACCTTATCTTCAATAGCTCGAAGAAGCATGGCTTGTTCATCTGCCCCCAATTCTCCAATTTCATCCAAAAAGACTAAACCTTCATTGGCCTCTTTGAGTAATCCAGCTCGGTCTTTCAAAGCTCCTGTAAATGCGCCCTTTTTGTGTCCAAAAAGGGTGGACATAACGGAGTCTCCTTTAAGGGTT
>CAZFYV010000451.1:0-1648 GCA_964523195.1 uncultured Pseudobdellovibrionaceae bacterium | reverse complement strand
AATCACTCTTGCAGTTTCCATTTCAAAATATTTTTACGATCCCCCTAATAGCTATTTATTTAGCCCTACTTCTTTATTATACTGACGCAGAAACTTTAACGATCAATCGAAGAAAAAAAGTTTATATCTTAGTCTTTTTCGTCATAGTTATTGGATTAAATTTTTCACATCTCAGACTAGGTCAGCTCTATGCTTTTAGTGAAAAGAGAGTTGAACGATTAGGACCCCTTTGCGACGAATATCCCCACCCATGGAGAGCGTGCACTTATTTATCTGAAGAGTTAATAAAGCAGGTTAACTTAGATAGAGCCCAAAAGACACTTGCTGCAGAACTCAATAGAAACCCTTATAACTATCTAGCACTCCGATTTTTCTCGACGACACTTTTTATGACTGGAAAGACAGATGAAGGATGCCTAGCTTCTTACCTTTATAACTCCATCTTCCAAAATAAATCTGATTTGTACAAAAGCTACGAAACTCAATGCTCAGAAGAGCTTACAAATCAGTTTAGCAAAGAAAAGATTTTCGAAAGTTTCCTTCGAGATCGCAATTTTATAAAGACTAAAATTGATATCTGGTTAAATAGATAAATATTAAAGAGCTCTCTTTTAGAAAGGAGCTCCACCTTTAAAGTTCGGACTTGTGAGATAGGCATCCGCAGACGTCGATGTAATGGTAACTCGACAATAAGAAAGGCCTGTCTGACTCTCACAACATAGAGAACCAGCGGCTCCAAAACCCACAGTTCTTTCTTTACAGTTTTGGACATTGGGAGCTCCACTTGCAGCGACCACATCCTTACATCTTGGAGTAAAATTCGAAGCTGTGACTATTGCTCTCGTTCCAGTTCCATCTGTCACATTCGTAAATGCACCCGAACCAGTGTTATCATATGACCAATTAGTTACCCCAGGAACAAACCAATAGGCAAAATTAGAGTACGCATTAGTGCCGTGATTTAAAACGACTTCCTGAATAGTGCCCGAGCAAACTGCAGCAGCATTGGCAAATGTCACGGTTCCAGAGTCTTTTTTACAAGCATAAATTGGTGACGAAAAACTTGAACTCGAAACTTCCAAGGTGTATCCAGCAGCACAGGTAGGGCCACCAACGAAGTGGGTATTCTGTGAGGCCAATGACAATCCCGTCTGATTTACAGTCTGAGTTCCAGCAGCATCAAAGCAAGCCACATCAAAATTAACACCTACCGTGGATGGATTTGTGATCTGAATTGGGCTTCCAGGGCCGTGTGAAGTGAGAACAACAGTTCTTTGCGCTTGAGATTGTATCGAAATGAAAAAAAGTAGGGCAAACGCCATCAAAGAAAACTTCACGGGACCTCCATGTCTCAACTTAATATCTTAAGTTTAATCACGATTCATCAAACTCTACCAGCAAAAAGCCGATACAAAATTGATGCACGTACAGAGACTTAAAAATCTATTGTTTATCGGATTGTGTGGCTTACTCGCAGTAAGCTTATCAAGCTGTGGTAATAATGAGGGTATCACAAAAGTGAGCTTCAAAGCTCCCTCGACCAGCCCAATGCCTCAAAAAATCTCGTCTCAAGCCCTCCTTCCAAATGGATTACCGGACAATCGTCTAGTGTGTTGGGGAGTGAATGTCGTCGGTGATAATTTGCCTT
>CAZFYV010000450.1:1495-1708 GCA_964523195.1 uncultured Pseudobdellovibrionaceae bacterium | reverse complement strand
AGTAACTCGAGTTCATTTCTCAATTCTTGATCGAGACTAGCGCTCATAAATCGCTATTGGACCGACACTGATCGGGCTTTCTGGTAAGTAGCTCGCAAATTTACTGGCGAGTTCCGCTTTTGTTCTGTCTAGAATTGTTCTAAGACGTCTCTTGTTTTTGTTCCTAGTTACGATGACAGGATGAATAACTACCCCACTTCGGCTATTTTCCAG
>CAZFYV010000450.1:0-1466 GCA_964523195.1 uncultured Pseudobdellovibrionaceae bacterium | reverse complement strand
AATATCCTTGTACTCTGAAAAACTGAGATCAGATTGAATTGATTTTCGAATATCCTTTTCAACCAGCTCGCCAATAGTAGCCACTTTGGTGCGAAGATCCTCAGGGAAGCCTCCGTCGATGGTAGAAAAGCGTAGTCTATAGGGTTCGGCACGATCTGCGTAGGTGTATAGCATTTGGGTATATAACTCTTTGAGTTCAGGGAATGCTAAAGACCTTAGAAATCTGAATGTACAATCGTCGCCACTGCAAACCACTGGCGATATAGGGAATTCCGCCATTCTAAAGAATTCTTCGAGGAAGCTCCTAAGCATTCTTTTCTTTAAATTGATCAAGGTCGTTAAATTTTGTTCATTTTGTCTAATCTGTAGGAGAAGCTCTCGATTTAATGTTGTCTGTTTGGCTAAGGCTAGGGCGACAATAAACCAGTTGTCAGCACCCATTCCTACAAAATCAATGGTCATTCCGCCATTTTCAGCTTCATTGAGATTGGCTTGTACTCTTTCGGGGATAAAGAGAGCAGGTGAAAAGAGATCGATACCATAACTATAATCAATCAGTAGTTGTGCATCATCTAAACTAATTTGGTAGCCAAAGCGCTCATAGATTTTTGCGGCCAGTGACTCTTTGGTTTTTTCTTTTCGCATAAGTTCAAACAAAGCCGGGCTAGGAATATAAGTTTTTGTATGTCTAATGTTAACTGGGGGTCTCAACGAATTGATCGTATAGGTTTGATCGGTGACCTCAGAGAACATATTTCTAAAGACCTCAGGTTCTCTATCGAGATAGGCTACCGCCATAGCTTCCAACTTTATACGGTAGTATTCAGTGTATATTTGCGCATTACTTAGTGCTTTTTGAGTTTCCTCGTCAGAGTAGTCAGCCTGGAAAAAACCTCTATGTCTTCTCACTTCCCTAACGGCTAGATTTGCTTCGTCGGCATGGGTGCCAAATCCGACTTTCATCCAACTTTCAAATCCAATCGCATAGAATAGTGTTGGGTCGTACATGTCTAATATGCTTTTAACTCTTATCAGTGCATATTGGTAAGCCTTCAAGACGACCTTTTTGAAATTTTCTTTTTGATGGTGATCCAAACTCAGTTTAGCCGTACCGTTTATGACCTTGAAATCCGAGTAGGGGATGATTTCTCTAGGCATAAAGGTTTTAAGAGCTGTCATAAAAAAGCTCTTGTGGAGATTGGTTAGGGCCGTGACTGTTTCTTTATCTCCTTCAAAAACATGATCATTGGCCTCTTTCATTTTTGATTGTTCAACCATAAAAAAGAATTGGTCTTGTTGGCCGCTGAGAGCGATATCGATCCAGATTTGATTTTCTTCAGTAGTGGCCGCGGTATAGTTTAAAAACTGTCCCGCGTAATCTCGCTTAAACCTGGATATAGCACCTTCAAACTGCTGCGGTATTGAAAAGCCAGGTTTTCGAAGGAATTCCCAGGCACATTGACTAG
>CAZFYV010000449.1:0-1719 GCA_964523195.1 uncultured Pseudobdellovibrionaceae bacterium | reverse complement strand
AAAATGGGTGTCTTGTAGTAAAAGTTCATTATTAGCTCGAAGTGAAAGCTACTAAAAAAACTATCTATTCTGAGATAGTTGAAAAGTCTATTGAACACATCTCAGCGAGCTCTTTTAAATCGTCAGGCCAGTTGCTTGTAAAGTGAACGCGTTCGTGTTCTGTAGGATGCATAAAGCCTAATTCTCTTGCATGAAGTGCAAACCGATTCATCTCTTTAACATATTTTCTTAGATGGACAGACTTACAATTATTAACTCGAGCCTTTCCACCGTACATATCATCACCAACTATAGGGTGACCCGTTTCACTTAAGTGCACACGAATCTGATGGGTTCGTCCGGTTTCAAGCTGCATCTCTACTAAAGAGAACTCGTGTGATTGGATCAAAACTCGATAATTTGAAATGGCAACTTTTCCAGGGCCATCTTCTTCATTGAGGCGAACTTCTTCGAACTCTGCATTCAGTCGAGCATTTTCTTTATATTCGTCAAACTCCTCTAAACTGTCTTGAACCTCTTTAGAGGGAACTACTTTTTTGGATTCAAAGAAGGTGTCAGGAAGCTCTGTGACTTCAAGATATGGTCTTTGAGAGCCTTCCCGTCTTAATGAGGAGAATCTTTTTCGATCCGTTGGGTGCCTTGCGATTTTAGACTCAATTCTTCCCACTGGATATCTGAGTTCTCCATAAACAATGCACCAATAGCGGCGATAAGTAGTTTTGTTTTTAAACTGTTTAGCTAAAGAGGTCTGTGCGTGGTCCGTTTTAGCGATTACCATAGTTCCACTGGTATCCCGATCTAACCGGTGAACTAGGCCAGGTCTATCATCGGTAAATCCAACTGATAGATCTTTACAGTGATGAACAAGAGCATTTATTAAAGTATCTGTTTCATGACCATGAGCTGGATGAACTACAAGGCCCGCAGGCTTATTAATTACAATGACTTCGGAATCCTCGTGGAGAATGTCTAGTGGGAAATCGTAAGGTTCAAGTTTTCCACTCTTAGTCTGAGGGATAAGTATTTCAATAGTTTGGCCCTGTTCTAATTTGAAAGAGGGTTTCAAAATTTTGCCATTTAACTTTACATACCCGCTTTTGAGTAATTTCTGTGCCTGATTTCTGGAGACAATAGCTTCACATTGCAAGAGTGCTTGATCAACTCTAATTGGTTTATCTGTTTCGGGCACTTCAAATAGGATTTGTTTGAGATCTTTCACTGATAAACAACTACTATGTTCTACTTTTTAATAGATGAATATAAGAAGAGGCGACTTGCTTTTCGTCGAGCTCTAAAATTCTCGCAATTTGCACAACAAAACCTCGTACAAAAACTGGGGCAGGAAGTTTTGAGTAATCATTTGCTTCAACGGCATTTAAATATGCTTTGCTAATTCGAGTGATTTCACTGACTCGAGCAATATCTACTTTTTTGTACTCTCGAACTAATTTTAAAAACTCACCGTCAAAAACATTTTGATTGGCAATCGTCTCTTCGACTTCCGGATCTACCCTATAGACACTCACAGAAGTTTTTGCATGACCCTCAGGAACATTAACGTTGTTTTGTGCTTGGCTTGAAGATGAAGAAGATTGTTGTGATTGAGTTTGTGCAGATTGTTCATTTGAATTTTGTTCTTCATCGAATTCAAAGTTTGGAAGTTCGGGATCAGAACTTCCATTTTGAGCACCTTGTAGAGCCTGGTTAATGAAATCATCA
>CAZFYV010000448.1:0-1736 GCA_964523195.1 uncultured Pseudobdellovibrionaceae bacterium | reverse complement strand
ATTGAGAGTACCAACGATGATGGAACTATAGTTATTTCTGAGCTAGAGATTTTTGTTGTAGACGAAGGGGCTTATAAAGTTGCTTGGAACCATGGCCTCGGTGGCTGGCACCTTTGTCATCTATTGGAATTAGTTCCTATTTACGAAGCACGTTGGGAAAAGGCTAGACTGAGTGATGATGAGGACTCAATGGCGCTAAGGCGTCATGGAGCGTTTAGTTTACCTCATCGCCTGGATCAAGAATATATAGAGTCCGTGGTCTGTGCTGAAAGATAGGAGACTTGGATTAACAAAAAGAAATAGTTTTTTTAAATTGAGATACAATGCTTGAACCCAGTGCTGTCGACTTCTGAGAGTTAAGTTAAAACAAAGACCCTGGTTCGTCCGCGTAGGGCGGCGGTAGCAATCGCCCTTCGTCGGTAGACTCCTTAATACCGTAGGTTTTCATACATTCTAGGAGCTCTTCATACAAAGCGCCGCGGTTAAAAAGGAGATTTATTCTTTTGCCGTCTTTGTCAATAACTCGCAATCTATGGTGGAGCCCTCGGTTGGAAACGACCGCAAATTTTTTAATATCACTAAACAAAACTGACTTTTTACCAAAAACAGGATGAACTTCATAAACTCCTTTTTGGTCCGTCTCCAATCGAACAAGGAGAAAATACAGGAAGTAGTAAAATGCGACTAAGGCCATACATGCCATTGCTCCCACGAGAAAAGCAGTCATATTGGATATTTCTAGGGGTTCAAGTAGACCGTTTTTACTCAAGGCAAGGTAATTAAAAAAGAGGTATACAGATATAATAGTAGCCCCACCCATGGTGACTACTTGATTCATTTTTCCGGGATAATAGCTGATCTTGCGTTTCTTCATAGCTTTCTTTTCACTACTAAAAAATGATGTTTTCAAGGAAGAATTCAAATCTGACCGATATGGCCCTCTGGAATCGGCGGAAATGTAAAGAGTTTTTACATAGTTAGAAAGTGCTGACAGGTGTTAAGTAGTCGTACAAAGTGCCGGCGAAAGTTGTCAAAAGGCTTTGGCACCGTTCTCAGAACAAATCTAAAGGGAAACCAGTTGGTCCTTTGATTGCTCTTACATACAAGCAACAACCCCCCTCCCCCCGAAACCAACGTTCAGAGAAGTTTACTTCTCGGAAGCCAGAGCTCCCCGGCTCTGGTTTTTTTTATTTTCTTTTTACAAGAAGGCGAGAGAGTAGTTGTTGACCATCGAGGGTTCGACTGCGAATGACGATTTCATTGTCGCCCGCTTTGAGTTGAATGAGATCCGTTTTATAGCGACTGTTACTCAATGAAAAAACGCTGGCAGTAAAATTATTATTTATGTTCACAAGCTGAATACTAGGGATTTCAGTGGGTAGCCTTTGGCAATGGTCAAGAGTTAGCTGAATCTGACGAATGGCTTTCTCTACATAGACTTCGGTCTTCTCGAAGCATTCGAGTTTGAATTCTTGAATACGGGTTACTCTTGTACTGCCTGGGCTCTCGAGGATCTTCTTTTGTCCTTCGACAGCTGCGGGACTTCTCTTTCTATCACTGAGCTTTTGCTCCATCTGAGTATTTGGAGGAGTTAAGAGAAAGAAGGCATTTACAATAAAGAGCCCGACTACAATTAAACCAGTCAAAACTATCATTCGGTTGTTGAGTCTTGATTCCCAATTCATCAAAGACTTATCGGGATTCTGAACCGGCTAGCTGAGTCTAAAAATGGGGAG
>CAZFYV010000447.1:0-1791 GCA_964523195.1 uncultured Pseudobdellovibrionaceae bacterium | reverse complement strand
TTAGAAATTCAAATGGATGCGGCGATGGCTAGTGGTGAGGAACGAATCAAAATTGTTCATGGCCACGGAACTGAAGCCTTAAAAAAAGCGGTTCGCGCACACCTATCAAGGTCTATTTACGTTCGTGGTTGGCGAGCTGGAACCAAAGACTCCGGCGGTGATGGCGTCACTTGGGTTGACCTCGATAAAGCCTAAACTAATCGTTGCTTTTAAAAGTTGGGAGACCTTTTAAGTTTAATACATTTGGGTCACCGGGATCACACTCGCTTTTCACTCCATCCCAAGTGTATTCAGAAGGAGAGTCGAGATGAAAAGTAATACAACTCGAAATTTTTTGAACTGACTTTTTAAGAGATAACTGTTCGCGAGCTTTAAAAGTTCCCCAGATAACAGAACTTCTCTTCAATGCGACAAGCACTCTCCCTTGGTGAACCACTTGGTAAATCGTATCTTTGTTCTCAAGCTCAGGGATCACGTCAGCAGAGATTTCAATATCGGCACAACGATCTCCTGGACCACAATCCACAAAGCCTTTTAAAATAAAAACTGCATTAACAGAAAAAGGTGTCGACCCCGTCTTCCAAGATTTTGACATAGTCCAAGTATCACCTACCGAGACTTTACCTTTTGGCAGTGTTAAATAGGGAACCAAATAAAAAGAATCTTTCGGAAAAGACCCTGCACTGAGTATAAAACCTCTGTTAGTATATTCCCGGTCAAAGGCCTCACCTAAATCTGGAAGCCCAAACAGATTTAAATTTATAAGCCCATCTTTTTTAATTGTTGATTCAAGCAATGTGTAGCGACCAGTTTTAACATCCGTTTTTTTCACCACTTGGGCGAGTTCAAAAGTCACGACCTGTTGTCTTTGATGGCGAATATCTCCATCTTCAAAGGTTTTCGTATCTGAATAACTATAGTACTTTACTCGATCCTGTCTATTGAGCTCTGGTTGAAAGCGAAGAAGTACAGAGGTTTCCCCATTAATACCTTTTTGACTATAACTGCTATTTTTAGACCCAATGCTCTGGCAGCCTAATCCAACAAAACTGAGTAAAATTACAAAAACTCTCATGCTTTCTCCAGTGGCTGATATCTAGACAGCATTCAAACAAAAATTGTCTTTCGTTATCGAACCTCAAATCAGTGTCTCAAAATGAAACAGAACATCAAGCTTAAACACCTGAAATCATGCGTTTTTTTACACTAAGCATGGCACTTTCCTTGCTCTGTATAAGGGTATTGAGGGAGATCTTATGGATCGAATGTATGGAAATAAAAGCAAGTGGGCTCTAGATGGCAGACATCTAAATTTTGTCTTTCGATTGGGGCTATTACTATCAGCTCTTTACTTCTTCACGGGATGTGGAGTTAAAAGCACTGCTGTTAGAGAATTAAATTCTAACGACTTCTCGTCTTCAGAAGTTCGGGCGGAATGTAATGAATTTTCAGCAACAGGAACGAGACTATCTGGAAAGATCAAGAGCTATACAGACAATGCAGGAAACACAGCAGAAGACATTCATCAGATAAAATTCAGCGACGTTTCTCAGAATTTTGAAAATGACTCTAAATATGCCATTCGCTTTTTCAGATGGAAAGCATTTGGAACAACATCGGAACTGGACTCTGAACCTTTAGAGTTCCGCTTGGAAGTCGACAACGGATTTGGAACATATACTCCAGCTACGGGCTATATGACCCATCTAGATAAAAACGATATCCAAAGTGTGGGTAGTTCTTTTGGAATCCAAGACACAGAAGTCTCAGCAATTCTTAGAAAAATCAGAG
>CAZFYV010000446.1:0-1829 GCA_964523195.1 uncultured Pseudobdellovibrionaceae bacterium | reverse complement strand
ATCGAGCACCGGTTGGAAATTCTCGACGGCTACCTGATCGCCTATCTCAACTTGCAGTGAATGCCGTTGAGAGCGGTTCTCTTTGTGCTGACTAATTCAGCTATTTGCCTCCTAGACACATTAATGATAGATCTCAGTCGTACACTCGATTGGGGATTTCATGGCTTCGTCTACAATCTTTAAAAATATTCGGTCTTGTATGACCCTTAAAAATGCTTCTAAGAAGCAAGGTCGAAATATTACTGATAAAGACCTGAGCTTTGTCTCTAAGTCAGCCTTCGTTGTTCAAGCTGGAAAGATTGTTTGGTTGGGTTCTGAAAAGAAGCTTCCCTCGAAATTTAAATCGGGAGCTAAGATCGTCGATCTGGGTGGTCGATTTGTTTACCCTGGTTTTGTAGAATGTCATACTCATTCCGTCTTCGGTGGCGATCGAAGTGAAGAGTTTGAAATGCGTAACCAAGGCGTCAGTTACCAAGAGATTGCCAAGCGAGGTGGCGGGATTTTATCGACGGTAAAAATGACAAGAAAGGCCTCCTCTGAGGACTTATTTGAAAGATTACGTCAACGAGCTCAGTTGTTTGTTGCTCAAGGGGTAACTACCTTAGAAATCAAAAGCGGCTATGGGTTGCGACGAAATGATGAAATTAAAATGTTGGAGGTGGCAAACAGGCTTAAAACTCCACGCATAGTTACCACTTATCTTGGACCCCATGCGATACCCAAAGGTTCAACTCCTGAAAAATATATGGCCAGTGTTGCAAAAGACTTAGAGATTGTTCGAAAGAAACAGCTAGCAGATCGATGTGATATTTTCATTGAAAAAGGTTACTTCGATTTAGATTTAGCTCGAGACTACTTTTCGAAGGCGAAGGAGCTTGGATTCGAGATTACTGTTCATGCCGATCAACTGAGTCGAACAGGAGCAACTCGATTAGCCATAGAGTACGGAGCTCAATCCGCAGATCATGTTATAGAACTCAGCACGGCAGATATTAGTCGGTTGGCTCAGAGTTCGGTGACGGGCGTTTTGTTACCAGCCGCTGACTTTTACTTAGATTGTCCGTATCCAAAAGCTCGTGATTTGATTGACCAAGGCGGAAGAGTTGCTTTGGCTACAGACTTTAATCCAGGTAGTTCACCAACTCAGGATTTAGCTCTGGTTGGATTGTTAGCTCGGAAGAAAATGAAGATGACTCTTAGTGAAGTCTGGGCTGCTTACACTCTGAATAGTGCTTATGCTCTTGGCCTTCAGGACCAAGTAGGGACCCTTGAAGTCGGCAAGTTTGCAGATTTTATTGTAAGTTCAAAGCCTTGGACTGCATTCTTTTATGAGGCTGGTTATATGCCGGTTGAAGAGTGCTATTTTAAGAGCCGTCGCGTTTACAAAACTAAAGTATAGTCCTTCTAAAATATTTGATTCCATTCAGAAAAAACATTGCATCATGACTCTACCCATGACTAGTCTTGAAAGTGACACATGAGGGTGAAGCGTCTAGGGAGGGACAATGACTTCGAGGGAACTATCAGGAATACCGATTACGCAAACGTCCTATTACTCGCCAGTTCTTAATGCGGCGATTTTTGATGGACCTTTGAGGCTCTATTTTTCTCAGTATCATGAGTCGGAAGCCTTAAAAATATACTTCCAAATTCAAGAGAGAGTGGAAAACTGGAAAACCAGCTTGAGAAACGATCTTAAAGAGCGAGGAGTTAATGTTTTTATTATGCTTTATCCAGATCAAGAGAGCTTTGAGCTTTGTTGCAATGGAAGCACTGAAAAGTTCTCTATCCAAGCCCGAGGGATAGACCGAGTCCTCGGTGTGAATGGT
>CAZFYV010000445.1:0-1872 GCA_964523195.1 uncultured Pseudobdellovibrionaceae bacterium | reverse complement strand
TTGTCTGTCTCTACTCTATCTCAAAGTTCCTAATCACACATTCTTCTGGTACGGGCAAATTTTGGTGACCGAGTACTCCATTTTCTTTCTTATTTTCTCAGCGATCCAACTCTTGCTAGCCTTCACCCTTGTACCCAATGCAACCTACGCAGCGGTTTTAGTTTTAATGATGACGTTTTCTATGTTTCAATTCTCCAAGCCAATTCTAGAGCTTGCGAACTGGTCGAATCGACTCAAGAAAGAAAACCCATTTTTTGTAGACAATCACAATTTTCATCCCGACTGGGCTCAGCTTTTCGTGCCTCTCAAAAAGTTTAAAGTCGAGAGGGAAACTTTTGAACTTAAAGTTGACGATCAACTTTCTCTACCCGTCGACTTCTTGTTTGCGAAATCAAAGAACCGCCCATTGGTTATTAATATTCACGGTGGCGCTTGGCGCAGAGGTGATAAAAATCAGATAGACACTTACAACCAGTGGCTTTGCTCACTCAATTATAATGTGGCTAGTATATCCTACCGGCTTCTACCAAAATTTAAATGGCCTACTCAGTTTGACGATGTAAAGTCAGCAATTGAACAAATCATAAGTATGTCAGAGCAGTACAATTTCGATTCTCAAAACGTGTTTCTAAGCGGACGATCAGCTGGAGGACACCTGGCTCTTCTTGCGGCTTACACTAAAGTTGTTCCAAACATAAAGGGTGTCATTAACTTCTATGGAATTACGGATATAGAACAGTTTTGGAACGAAGGACGAGATGGTGATATTTTAGATACTCCGAATCTTTTAAAATCATTTTTGGGTTCTTCACCTGAAAATGCGAGAGACAACTATAACAATGCAAATCCATTGAATTATATTTTTGATGGTGAACAAGCAAAAATGGAGAACTTTACTCTTCCAGCAACACTTACCCTACATGGTAAACTTGATCCTTTGGTGAAATGGGAACAAGCCCGCAGCTTGGATCTTAAACTAGATAAAACAACCACTCCTCACTATAATTTGATATTCGACTACGCCACCCATGGGTTTGAAGTGAATCTGAATGGCCCAGCGGGTCAGCCGGCGCGCTACGTCATTGAGAACTTTTTGCATAAACTCAGTAAGAGCGAATAGCAACGCATCAATAGAAGAGCTTTGTTAATGACAAAATAGCCCCCATTTTGTCAAATTCCTAAAGGAATTCGCATAAACATAAGAGTTTGGGGGGACGTTTTGAAACACTTATGTCATTTGCATCTACTAGTTGGTGCCCTATTCAGTTTTATTGTTCTTTTTGGTAACCATGCACATTCGTTTACCACTGATCGATTATTTAGCGACTTTGGAGCAGACGGCAACGTTGTACTGACGAAAAGCCAATGTGAAAAGAAATACTTGTTCACTCAGTTTGATGACCCAACACAACCTCAGGTTACACCTCAGGAAGCTTTTGATTTAGATTACCAACCAGCCCTTAATTTTATTAGCTGGATTCCCGACGGCCTTTCAACAAGCCCGATGTCAAAAAACTGTAGAGCTTCAAATTTTGAGGGCACTCTGCTCTCTTCGCGAAGTCATCAAGAGTTTGCGACACGTATGCGATCTCATTTTTCCAATTGCCAAGTTGAACTGGAAAACAATTGGCCGGGCTCCTCCCAAGGTTTAGCTAAAATGCTCTCAACCAAATATGAGCTCTGTGACCACCCAATGATTAAAAAGGTCCACTTTAGAATTGATCCTTATTACAAAATCAGAGGTTTTTTAGCTCTCAAACCGGGAACCTCTAAAAAGCCTCTCGTTATCATTATGTGTGGTGCTTACTGTGACTCTGGAGATCGCACGACTAAAACTATCTTGATGCAAACCTACGATGTTGGACCTTTCCA
>CAZFYV010000444.1:0-1919 GCA_964523195.1 uncultured Pseudobdellovibrionaceae bacterium | reverse complement strand
TATTCCTTTGTATCCGTCATCTGGATTCACATTTGCAAAAACTAAAAATAAGTTAGCGTGTTCCGCGTTAGTAATCCAAAGTTTATGTCCATTAAGTATGTATTTGTCTCCTTTGTCCTCTGCTTTAAGGCGCAAAGCAAACGCATCTGATCCACTTGAGCTCTCAGACAAAGCATATGCTCCTACCCACTCTTGAGCTAGTTTAGGCAAATACTTTTCTTTCTGACCATCGTTGGCCCAACGGAGTAAAGCATTTGTGACAAGCGTATTTTGTACATCGCAGAGAACACTAATGGACCCATCGATTCTAGCTAATTCCTCAACTGCTAGACAGGCCATTGTAAAAGTGGCGCCAGCCCCACCGAATTGCTCTGGGGTCTCGATGCCCATTAAGCCCATTTCGAATAATTTTGAAATGAGAGATTTATCCATTTCACTTTTTTCGTCCATTTCAGTTCGAAGGGGCTTGATTTCGCTTTCCGCAAAATCGCGAATAGCATCTCTAAATGCCTGTTCTTCTTCAGAGAGAATAGTTAATGCAGGGCGGCTATCAGACATGGTTAAATCTCCTTAAGCTTAAATTTGGAAGCTCATAATGTCCCTTTCATAGGAAAAAGGCAAGGCTTGCGGATGTTAAATTAGCAATAATAAAGGATCTGGATTCTTGAGACGAGAACTGTGGTTTTACAGCCTTCTAATGGTGATGACGGGCTTAATAAGTCTCTTTGTTCACTATTCCACATTCGGAGTGGCTAATGTTCCAAACTGGGTGCCTACTTCGGTGATCGAAGGGAAAGGGAGCTCTGAATATGGTAATGAGTATTTGTCTCGAGGCATGGTTGATCGATTTAATTTCAACTTGGCAACCATCGGTGGTTACGAGGGTGTTTTTTATCATAAGCCGGTTTTTCTTCACTCAATTGAATTTGATTACCAAATTGAGCTCGATGGAAGTTTCGAATTCGTATGGGGCAAAGATCTTGAGAGAAAATTTAGTTTAGTTTTTCAAGAGACGTCAAACGAAAGAAAAACTCATGTTTATGAGGTTCTTGAAGATCGAGGGCCGATTGTCAGAGCTACTGAAAAGCTAGTTGTACCAAAATCAGGGCGCATTAAAATAGGTTTTGAAGCTAAGACTTTAAAGGTGATAATTGGCGATGCTAAGTATTTCTTTTATCTCAAGACGACCAACATTAGATCGGGGTTCTTTGGGTTCAAAGGCATGGGGCGCCCTGCGAAAGTGGATGATATCACTTGGAAGGGCCATACACAAAATGCTCTGAAGACTTCAGAAGGGGTAGAGCTTTTTGGTCTAAGTCGCTTTTTAGGAATATTCTCCGTTTTGTTTTTAGCTCTTATTTTTGCCAGCCATATGATTAAATATATGAATAAGACGAAGGGTCTGAGTTTTAAGTTTGTAAAGCGAATCGCCTTTGTTGGCCTAATGGCTTCTATTTTATTTTTAGTCGATTATTTTATGTTGAGTACTTTTCCTGGGGTACTTTCTTTCCCGCGGGATGTCCCTTTGATCGGAAAAATACACGAAGTTAAGTCTAAAATTGTTTGTTTTGCGCCTGGGGTATCAAATTTATTAGGCTTTAGTTGCTCTAGTGGTGGAGTAAAAAAGTCCTTTGTCGAGAATGAAAGTGATGCCTTTTTTCAGTTTATGAATTTTAAAGAAGATAAGTTTGGTTCTGTAGACTATCAACGCATCGAAACGTATTTCAATACAGATTCTCCATTTCTTTTTTACAGAATTCAGAGCTTTAATTTTATGAAAGATCAGAGAGCAGGTCGTGTGCTCGTAGTTCATCCCAAGATTACAAGTGGCATAAGTGAATCATCAAAAACGACCGAGTTTTATAGAGAGTTTTACGAGGTAGTGAATCGAGAAAGTGATAAGAAATGTGAGACACAGG
>CAZFYV010000443.1:0-1958 GCA_964523195.1 uncultured Pseudobdellovibrionaceae bacterium | reverse complement strand
TTTTCTATGACTGCTCAAGCTGGTCAGGTTGAAAGACAAAATGGAAATGGTGAGTCTCTGATTAACAAAATCGTTCGCAATGACGGATGCCCAGTAATGGGTGGAGTTCCTTTCTCTAAGTGGAAAGAAAAAGACTTCAACGCTCGTAGCTCGAAGCAATTCGAAGAAAACGGTTGTGAAGGAATTATTACTAAAAAAGCTAAAGATGGTAACAAGCAAGTTATGCTTGAAACTAACTGCTCAAACGTTCTCGTTGGTGTGACTCATGACTTTTATCCAATGGATAACACTCGTCACTACAAAATTCAGGCGACTGGAAACGAAGGAAACATGAGAAAAGTACGTTTCGATCTTTCTAGAAAGCTTTCTTACAATGGTCAAGACGACTTCAACATCGTTGTTAGCTCTAACTCTGGTAAAAGCTGCGCTATTTTTACTCTTAAGTACTAATTAGACTTAAGTAGTTTTAGTTTACCCAAAACCTCTACCTTTTTCTGGTAGGGGTTTTTTTGTTTTCAAAAATATAATCTTAGTAGAAAGCACTTTGCATTTATTGGTCTTAAGATTCAAAATAAAGATATGGAACATGCAAGCTCAAGTGTTAGAGAAAAAGCAATTCAAATAAACTCTTCTGACTTCATTTATGGCACCGTCGCAGAAATTGGTGCTGGTCAAGAAACGGCTAGATGGTTTTTTAGAACCCGAGGCGCATCGAATACATTAGCAAAAGCAATGTCCGCATACGATATGCAATTCAGTGATTCTATTTACGGCCGAGAAGATTCAGGTCGCTATGTTTGCGAATCACGACTTAAAAAGATGTTGAGCCACGAGTTCAATCTCTTGGTTGAACGACTTGACTCCCATAAAGGGGAAGATAGTTGCTTTTTCGCCTTTTCAAACACCGTTGCTGCTCGCTCACGGCGAACAGGCACAACTGGGCATGGATGGCTTGGAGTTCGATGGCAAAGTACACCTCGTTCCGAACCAAACGAGATTAGAATCCATGTAAAAATGCTGGATGATCGAAATATTCAACAACAAGAAGCCTTAGGAATTGTTGGAATCAATCTGATATATGCCGCATTCTTCTTTTCAGATCACCCTTATCGAATCGTAGATCTTTTGGGCGAAGATATTGAGGAAGGCCGAATTCAAGTTGATTATATCCATATTCACGGACCATCTGTTAAGGAGCACGACCCAAGGCTTTTAAATCTTCGACTCGTCCATACAGAACTCACTGATGCCATTGCATTCACTCCAGAAGGGAATCCCGTACAACCCACGGAGTTTCTTTACGGCAAGTCTTTGTTCCATTATCGAGGTGGTTTTAAACCCATCAACAACTTGCATTTCGAACTATTTGATTGTGCTAGAAAAGAAGTCAATTCCTACGACAAATTGGACCTTTCTAGTGATGAGGCCAAAACCTTCAATCTACCTGAAATTGAAATAACAGAATTTCAAAGCGAATCTGGACAAACTCTCAAAGACGAAGAGTTTCTGGCCCGTCACGAACTAATAAAAGCATGTGGCCTTCCGCTACTTGTTACCCGAATCCCTAAATACTATTACCTGCAAAAGTTTTTTGAAGACAACAATGTGAAACACAGTTTCTTAATAGTAGAAATTGAGCGACTAAATCGCATCATGAGTGCAGA
Source organism: uncultured Pseudobdellovibrionaceae bacterium (assembly GCA_964523195.1). Classification (GTDB taxonomy): domain Bacteria; phylum Bdellovibrionota; class Bdellovibrionia; order Bdellovibrionales; family JAGQZY01; genus JAUHWN01. The sequence continues at coordinate 294 of CAZFYV010000443.1, read as the reverse complement.
TAACTTTAGCGACTTGAGAGGTGGCCTACTTGAGGGAATGGGGAATCTCCTCAGACCGAGCACCTTTTTATTAGTTTGCCCTACTGTTATCGAAAATAAAGTTGTGGACGCACTCAATTTCTCCAAAGGAAAACCTTTCGAAGAACTGTTTTCTTATCTACTTAACAAAAACCGTATTATTCCCACCAAGTGTCTGAATGAAAGTAATTTGCAAATTCAGAGTGCGGCTTTGCTGGAAAAGGTAAAAGCAGGAGATGAGTCTTGGACTAAAGAAGTACCTAGTGAAATAGTCTC
>CAZFYV010000442.1:268-1989 GCA_964523195.1 uncultured Pseudobdellovibrionaceae bacterium | reverse complement strand
TAAAGCTCTTGAGTTAAGTAAAGAACAGCTAGTTGCACTTCATATTCATGAGGCCCTTCATAGGTCTTTACCTAAAGCGGTGAGAGAGAATGAAGAGATTGTTACTCATATTACTTTGTCGATCACCTCGCCAGATGCAACAAATGATCGAGTAAGGGCGGTTACTAGTAAATATATTCAGCCTAAAATGATCTTGGAATCTCGATTCGAAAAGAGAAGAATTGGACCAAATCGACCCGCTCGGCTGACTTATAGTGCGAGAGCCTTTCAGAAACCAGATGTTGAAAGTTCATTTCCAATTACTTCGACACACACTTTTGAGAGTTTTCTGTACCCATTTGGTAAAGACCTACCAAACTTTGGGTTCGGAGCTGAGCTTTCATATATTGTTCTCGAGGAGAGTAGTTATTTAGGGCCGTTTGCATTTTCAGGATCTTACACCGTCACTTCACTTCAAGATTTTGATTTAGAAGTTTTTGGACGATTTTCTCTAAGTACTGTTTCTGACTCTGAAGTAAAAGATTCTCCGGTGGGTAGAGACATCACTACTTTTGGCGCAACCTTGATTCGAGTAACTCCAACTTTTTATTTGGAGAATCGTTTGAGTTTCTCGATGCCTGGTGATGCTGAGCAAAGAGTGGACGGTCAAGACGTAGCTTACGAGTTTGGTGCAGTAACTAGAGCATCGGTGACTGCAGGGTGGTTTTATAAAGAATTTTCTTTTGGCGGATTCGCAGAGTTATCACTTGCGGACTCTTATCGAAGACGGGGAGGGGGACTCCCTGATATAGATACGGGTCGGTATCGAATCGTTGCCTTTGGTCCTGAGTTTCAATGGTATGGGGATCAGTGGCAGGCGAGCCTTTATGGGCGGTGGATTGTTGATTCAACAGAATCGGCAAACCTGGATTTCATCGGGGACTTGATGGGACAAGGTGCAGGGCAAGGGCACCTAGGTTTGTCGATTAGTTTTTCAATTTAAATTTAAGAAAGGGAAGCGAAAACAGGGAGGCTGCATTATGAATATAAACAAAATTAGTTTACTTCTGGTATCGTGTTTGTTTTTGGTGAATTGTTCTTCTGAGAATATTGATAAGGACTTTGATACTCCATCAAATTCTAAGGATATTCATTTAAGTCGTACTCTTCAACGAGTTGTAACATACGATTGCGACGGCGATGTCGTTTCTGATCAGTTAGCAACAACGGACTCTCCTACAAAAAGAGTGGATATTCAGCCAGATAGTCGCTTTAACATTTATCATGCAAATTACTACAATCGTACGACTGGTGATACGATGAGGTACGACCACAATTTCCATTTTTACATCGATCTATCACCAAGTATTTTTAATATGCATGTCCAGAGAGGCATCAATGAGATCTATTATGAGTTCCTCTATTGTGACGATTATTATACAAGTGTCGATGGTGTTAGATCTTGTGCACATACTCCCTACGTAGGTGAGTCAGGATCCGTATTTATCGATGTAAGATATACTGAATATGTTAACCCAGGTACGAGATACTCTCACCCCTCAAGAGATTCTTGCCTAGGAGATCCACTGGATTAAGTAATGAATGATTACTTTGCTCGAGAAGAAGAGTTGGAGTGTTAAAAGCCAGCCGAAAGTTGCTAAAGCAAATTTAATTGTTTCGATTTTATTACTAACAATCCATGAGACGCGAGCTTTTTTCTGTTCGCGTCTTTTTATTTTTAT
>CAZFYV010000442.1:0-258 GCA_964523195.1 uncultured Pseudobdellovibrionaceae bacterium | reverse complement strand
CTGAATCTTATCTTTGATTCCTTGCCGAATTTCAAAACTAAGTCCTTCGGGGATATCAACAAATTGAATAGCGACTGTATACTTTTTTCTCTTTCCCCATGTAGGATGCCATTCTTCGAACCTATCTGTTCTAACGACTTTGGCGTGGGTAGCGACTTTGTTTAAGGCGGGCCCCTGAAATTCAACAAGAACCTGTTCCCCGATTTTAAGCAATTCAGATCTATCCATGTACTGGGAGGAGAAATGTCTCACAGAAGC
>CAZFYV010000441.1:0-2075 GCA_964523195.1 uncultured Pseudobdellovibrionaceae bacterium | reverse complement strand
ATTAGTCTAGGAGTCATGTTAGGTGTTTTGTCTGAGGCAGGAGAAGTATTAGGACTGCCAATTGATATTCGACATATCACTTTTGCTTCCGCTCAATTAGGTACTGCATTGGTAGATGTTGGTAGCTCCTATGATTGGATATTCTTGAGCACGATAGTACTCGGTGTATTTTTGATTGGTGCAATTAATTTGTCCGTCAGTTTTGCACTTACATTTTTCATTGCGTTCAAGTCAAGGAAGCTCGATTTCGATCAAGGGAGAAAGCTGTTTTCTATATGTCTACAGCGTTTCAAGAGGCAACCGGCGACCTTTTTCTACAGAGCGGAAGATTCAAAAGTCGCAGAAAAAGTACCGGCTAGTTAGAGTCTATTTATTGCTTTTTTTATCTTCGTCTGGATCGTAGACCGGGCCATCAGAAAAACCAAGTCGTCCAACTGCTGGTAGCTTTAATGCTGGTCTTAAGAAGTCGATTCCCAGGGTCATTCCCAATAAATTGATTTCGATTCCTTCTCTTAAGCCTAATGTTAAACCAAGCAGGCCAAACACTGAAACCTGTACACCCGAGCCCGATTCTGAATAACCGAAAAAGTCCCCATCGTCGATCCAGTCTTTACCAATGGCATTTGGTGGAAGTTCAACTTTAAGTTCATCAACATTCCTTATTATATGAGATACAAAGGAGTTACTGTTGGGCCCCGGGTACATTCTATAGAAATTGGGATAAGCATAGGAGTCAATAGCCTCACGGATTTTAGGAATCGCTTTTTCAGCATCCTCTCCTCGAATATCATTAATGATCACTGGTGTACTTCCATACCATCGACGATCTGGAATATCGAAACTTCTACGAATAGCATCTCCACCATTCCGTGCAGCCCAGCCCACAACATGAACGACTTCAAATGAATCAGCATCTTTTTCTTTAAATGCGATCCAGGAGTGTACGGCCATAAATCGGTGCCAATTAAAAGTTCTTGCTGAATAAACTTGAACGACCGCTTGTGGTTCTTCAGAGGGTTTTGGAGCGATCCCAGCGCTATTTCGATCGGCAGTTCTCCAATCTTTGCTGCCACAGGAGACCAAAATAAGTGATGAGATGATGAGACATATTGATTTCAAATAGAATTCCTTTCAAGTGTGGCTCTACAGAGTATCATAGAAGAAAAAACTCCTCAATTATCCTCTTGAAAGTTACTACCTGGTTAAAGTGCCTTAAGAAGCAAAAGAACTAGATTTCTAGAATTGTTGGACCTGAATTTAACGTTTTCTTAAAATCCTTTATCTTGCTTTGTAAAGTTTCTGAAAAAACTTTTTCCAGTCTTGGATTATCTCTTCTTTGGAAGAGCCAAGCAAGCATAGCTAGCTTTCGAGTGAGAATAAAGTAGGGGAGATATTCCAAATCTTTTTCGCTCAAACTGTAGTTTTTGTCGTAGCCTTCAAGAAACGAGTCTAAGCAGTGGTTAGTCTTTTTCTTTCCAAATCTCTTAAACATAGCTTTGGAAGAATAAATAGAAACAGCTAGGTCATATAAGTGGAATCCGTAACCACAATCATCAAAATCAATTGGGAAAATATCTCCCTTATGCCATAGCATGTTTCCAAAATGAAGATCAGCATGTATGAGAGAAAGTCTATTGGGGTTTCTTTTTTGATATTTTGTAATCTTGTCGTAGGCTAGGAGTCGACATCTTTCAATAATCTTGTAATCAGATTTAGAGAGTACTTTTTCAACATCCTTTAAAGTGCCGAGTTTGGCCTTTGAACCAATTAGCCCCTGAGGAGTCCAGTAGTTGCGATGTTTAATTTTCATTTTCTCTGTCGAAGTATGAAGAATCGCCGTTAGCTGGCCTACTTTAAGGTAACTATCTGGAGTTAAATTGAGATAGTGCATTCGACCTGGTTGCCACTCTAGAATACTGCAATATCTATCGGGCGCATTCTCACTTTTGACGAGCTCGACAAAGGATCCTTTTTTTGAACGAATCGGTCTTTGGACATTTACTTTTGTATTTTCGTTAAGCATTTTAAGCCAATTTAACTCCTCTAGAAGAGCAGCTTTGGAGTGGTACCCATCT
>CAZFYV010000440.1:0-2096 GCA_964523195.1 uncultured Pseudobdellovibrionaceae bacterium | reverse complement strand
ACGCTCAAGATGTTGTAGCTGATATTGAAGATTGGCTCGTTAATTTTGTCGAAAAGCCTCACCCTAGTTTGAAAAACTGGGCACCATGTCCCTTTGCCAGAAAAGCGCGGATTAACGAGAAACTCAAGATCCACCCGGTATTCGAAAATGTCGATATTAGCTTTCTAGAAAAACAAGCACAAAAGTTTTTGAGCGATGATAAGCAGGTTTATATTTTTGTTTACCCAAACATCGCTAGTCAAAACGAAGACGAAGTTGTTGCTTCCTTACTCTCTTTGAGGGAAGGGCTCGTTGCAAAAGACATTTACTTGCTGTTTGATCATCCGAATCGCAAGGAGCTGATGAATGGTGTCGACTTTAGCCACGGTAAATACGGATTGGTTTTATTACAGAGACTTTCTGATTTAAACCAAGCGACGGAAGAATTGAAGGCCAGCGACTACTACGAAACCTGGGATGACGATTACTACAATCGAGTTGTAGGAAAACGAGAGTCGCTTATAAAAAACACTAATCAAAAAGATTAAAAGGAATTTCCATGGCTGGTCCCGTATCTGTCTATTCTGAATTTCAACCACTCGAAGAGATGATTGTAGGAACACCCTATCCCAGTGATTCTTTCGATAAACTCGAAGATCAAGAAACAAAAGATATGCTTAAGCGCATAATGATTGAGACGGAAGAGGACTGTGAGAAACTCTCCGAGATTCTAAAACAGCATGGTGTGAAAGTTAGGCGCCCCAAAGTGATGTTCGATTTGATGAAGTATAACGATCGCGGACAGGGAAAGATGACTTATATTGATCTTTTGAGATTTGGTTACTGTTATCCCAATCCTCCTTTATGGCCTAGAGATATGACGTTAACTTTGGGGAATAAGATTTTAAGTGTTTACTCCCGAACTCCCGGTCGATGGCTAGAAGGTTGGTCCTTTTACGATTTAATGCGTGAATACTTCGAAGAGGGAGCTGATTGGGTTTCGATGCCTCCTCCGATACTGGAAGATGAAGCCAAAAACTATGCATACTACGAAAATAAAGCTCTACTTTTCCATGCAGCTTGTTTTGTGAGATGTGGAAGGGATGTTTTTCATACTAGACCAGCATTTGAAGATGATAGAGCCAAGGGGACTCGAGCCGGCTTGGATTGGGTGAAACGACAGTTTGGTGATGAGTTTCGATTTCATCAGGTCGATCAGATAGGACATTTGGACGGTAAAATTGCTTTTGTTAAACCAGGCGTTTTAATGAGTTGGTTGCCACCAGAAAAACTGCCCGAATCCCTTCAGAAATGGGATATCATCAGGTTGCATACTAAAGGAGAAATACCTGATGAGTTTAATAAAATGCGAGGAAAGCGCTTTTATAAAGACTTCATAAAAAAATGGTTAGAAGATTGGATCGGAAGCGTGGAAGAAACTTATTTTGATGTAAACGTGATTTCGATTAATGAAAGTTTGATGGTCACCAATGGAGATAACCCTGAATTACGGGCTGAGCTGAAAAAGCGAGGTGTCGAAACAATTCCATTTGATTTTAGACATAGGTATTTTTGGGACGGTGGGCTTCATTGCATTACTTTAGATGTTAGACGTACGGGACCTTGTGAGGACTATTTTTCTTGAAAAATAAAGAGTCTTGTTTTTGTCCAATTCCTTGGACCCTTGTAAATATCACCACTGAAGGAATGCTGAGAGTTTGCCCAGCTTCCCAAGCATCAGAGACTAAGGGAATTACTAGAGATTCCGATAAACGACCTATCAATATTCAGGCTGATGGATTAAGTCCATTTTTTAATAATGAGCTAGCTAATCAGTTGCGCCTCAATATGCTTAAAGGAATTAAAACTCCTGAGGTTTGTCAGCGTTGTTACGAAGACGAAGATGCAGGTGTATATTCCCGGCGGCAGATGGAATTTGATAAGGCCTATATTTCTTACTCTGAAGCAGGGAGTATTACTCGCGATGATGGATCAATTGTAGAGGGTAAAACTCCCATAAAGGAGATTGATGCTAGGTTAGGAAATCACTGTAATTTGTCTTGTCGAATGTGTTCTCCCCAAAGCTCAAGCGGGTGGTACCAAGAGTGGTATGAAAC
>CAZFYV010000439.1:0-2185 GCA_964523195.1 uncultured Pseudobdellovibrionaceae bacterium | reverse complement strand
TAGATGGTTTGGTTTCCAAAGATATTGATCGCCATATTTTTGAATCGATCTTTTGACTCGGGTTTGTCCCGAATTGTAACTGGCTAAAACGACCCGGTCGAATTCTCCGATGGGGTCCTCAAAACTTCTACTTAGTAAGTCGATTTGTTCAGGACGACTCCAGTATTTTATAAGGCGATTTAGAAAAGTTACGCCACCTTCTACTGAATGCCTGGGGTTTAAGCGCCATTCTGTTTTAGAGTTAATTTCTCCACTCATGATCTTTGCCTTGAGTTGAAGAAAACTCATTTGATTGATTCCTGGATAGCGAGGGAAGTTCTCATGCTTTTCGGCGACTTCAACTTCTGCCAAAGGGGTAATTTGTGTCAAACCAAGTGCTTTGGCCCAGCTTACAGCACGACTTCTAAAGCCAGACTCTTTTGCGATGAGTGAAATCATAGCGCTTGGGTTGACCCCACCTTTTTGTGCTTGTTTGTTGATATAATTAATGAGTCGGTCTGGCGGGTTAAAAGGCATGATGTTATTGATAGACCAATTTTGATTGAGTGGACATTCGGGAGTTAAATACTCCGCAGTCTTGGTGAGTCCCAACTGGTTCTTATATTTCACTGAAATTTTGTTTCTCTGATCAGCTCGCAATCCAAGGTTTTTAAACTCAATCGATAACTTCGTTCCAGTTGAGTCTACTTTAGAGTTTGCGAGATAAAAGAAGCTTGCAGTAATATCGGTGTCATTGAAGAACACCCTCACGGAATCCATCGGTTCCAATCCGATTGGGTCCGTGACCTCAATGATCAGATTCTGCTTTTGATGGAGGTTCTGACGGGATGGGAAGAAGTTGATTTTTACAGGAACGGCATTGCTCGGATCTCGATTGATTTCATTTTTAACGACTTTTTTGGGAGCGCTGTGAATAGCTCCAAATGGACTTGTAGGCCCAGCACATGCACAGAGCATGACCAATGAACCGAGACTGCAAGCCGAAGCAAGTCGCTGCCAAATTAAACCGATCCTATTTAGAGCCATAAGTACCTATCGGTCGGTCTTGATAGCGCAAAAGCTTATCGGTCCATAATTGTTAATGTTTTTAGTTTTTGTCGAACTCTTTTACGGCCTAAGCTGTTTTAGCTTTATCAGCTTCATCGACGAGAAGCATATAGCCTTTACCGTGAACGGATTTTAGGTGATCAGAAAACTGCCCGAGTTTCTTGCGGATTGCCGCTACGTGGGTATCAATCGAGCGATCTGAAACGTGAACGTTTTCACCCCAAACTTCTTTAAGAATTTTGTCACGACTTAAAGAATGGTTAGCATTTCGTCCCATTAGCGAGAGAATCTTATATTCCCTTGGAGTGAGATCGAGACTTTTAAAAGTACCATCTTCATGTAGCAAGCTAATTTTCTGTCCGAGAAAATCAAAACTGATATATCCAAGGTTTAACTCTGATTCGTTGTTTGATTTCTTGCGAAGTTTCACTTCCACGCGAACTTGAAGTTCTTCTGGAGCAAAAGGTTTGCAAATGTAGTCTTCAGCTCCCAAGCGAAGGCCATGAACTCGATCTTGAACTTCTGATTTTGAAGAAAGAAAGATAATCGGCTGATCTTTTGTAGTGTCATTGGCTTGGAGCCAATGGCAAACTTGATACCCGTCACCATCAGGTAACATGATATCTAGGATATACAGGTCAAATTTTTCGTTTTGAATTCTGTTCATGGCTTCTGTCATGTTTGAAGCAATGACGAGTTCGTACTGAGCAAGAGCCTTGCGGATTTGCAATTGATGCTCAGGAGAATCTTCGACTATAAAAATTTTGTGTTTTGAATCCTGCATATGTTTAAGTATCGGGATTTTTGCTCAGAAATATTAGCTGGACCAATGTCGTATTTTCATTTTTTTAGACTCAAAGTGAATCTAAAGCCGGACGTGGTGCGAAATAATCCTGTGATAAGAATACCTGTTCACAAAGCGGGGTGGCATAATAAGGCAATGAAGAAATTGAATTTCGCTCCTTCAGAGTTTACAGCCGGTGAATTGGATAAATACAGAAGACTTAAGGGATACTGTGAGCATGACTTAAAGTCATCAGTGGGGGTGGTTAAAGGCTTTCTGCAGATCCTTCTCGATGAAGCTGTAGATAAGTTAGATGATCAGCACCAGGACTTTCTCAAAAAAGCACTTAATGGC
>CAZFYV010000438.1:0-2191 GCA_964523195.1 uncultured Pseudobdellovibrionaceae bacterium | reverse complement strand
AGTCATCAATGGAAAAGAGTTGAACCTTCAGATTTAAAATGGAGTAAGTCACTAGCTGAGCTTATTGTTATTTCGGCACTTGGCGAACATTCAGTTTTGTTGGCTGGGCCTCCAGGCACAGGGAAAAGTACTCTAGTTCGGTCAATTTGGGAATGTCTTCCTGAACTCAGTCCAGAGCGATTAGAGTTTGTGTATCGATTAGCCATGTATTTTAAAAACCAATTCACATGGAGACCTTTCGTAAACCCTCACCATTCAGTTTCTTTAGGAGGAATGGTCGGCGGAAGCTCTCAGGTTTTGCCTGGAGCGGTTTCTCAGGCCCATGGAGGAATTCTCGTTTTAGATGAATTGCTCGAATTTGACTCTAAGGTGATTGATGCTTTAAGAGAGCCCATTGAGAGTGGAAGAATCAAAATTTTTAGGAATGGGAAGTGGCAAGACTATCCTGCTCAAGACCTAGTGGTCGCAACAACAAATTTATGCTCATGTGGGAACTGGGTGCCTTTAGCAAGAAAGTCCGTGACAAAATGTAGGTGTCGATCTCAAAAGTTGAGAAACTATCATGGTCGATTATCTGGGCCCATGCTTGATCGATTTTCGATTCTTTCGATCATAGATGAAAAAGCGGTCGAACGACCCTTTTCTGTTTCAGAGTTACGCGACCGTGTGGAAGAGGCAAGTCAGTTTAAGGCTAAAAGAACTTTTGGGACGATTTCTAATTCGAAACTCAGTCTTAACCACCTGTATTCTGTTAGTGAGTCCAAATTAAAAGACCTAAAGAGTGAATATGAAGTGAGTGAACGACGATGGCTGCATTGGCTGAAGGTTGGAAGAACTGTGGCTGATCTCGTTAAGTCTGAGAAAACAAAAGAGGAACATATGATGACGGCCTATCATTATTCTCAAAGAAGCTTTGAATTATTGTCAGAAAAAATGCAGGCTTAAAGTCCGCCAGCGCCGATACCGATTGTTCCCGCGGAATTCAATTGATCAACAAAAAGCTTTCGATCAAACTCGGTCATGTCTTCTGCTATTTCAACCGGTATTTCTTGGAAAAAAGTTTGAATTTGGTCTGCTGAGCATGGCTCACAACTTTTTAGTTGGAGGTAGAGGTGATCCATAACGAGTTTACGTAGTGCTGGCTGATCTTCTGGAAACATATGTGGCAATTCAAGATAGAGATCTTCATACATCGCTGTCACTATGTCAGGAGTGCAGTTGGGATGACAGGCTTCAATTCTTGGGGCGATAAAGTTGTTGATATCTCCAGAGATGTTGTAGTCTCCCCAGATAGGATCCCAATAGAGATACATTTCTGTGAGGGCCCCAATATAAAAGTGATCGATTACTCCGTAGTTGACTAATTGAACATTGAGAGCGTAGGCCGTGATGTAATAGAAAAAGATCATCATGGCACCCATTGAAGCTTGCTTGACTCTCTCCACTCCCGATTCCAAATATAAAAGAGGCCAGTGGTGTTTCATGGCCTCATCTTTCACCGCATCCCAACCTTCTGCCATTAATCGTTTACCGTACTTAGGCATTCCACCAATAAAAGCTGGCGAAGTGAGGGCTCGATGGAAATAATGTTGATAGTTAATTCCAAGCATAATATGAGAAACCATCTTAGGAGCCCAAAGAATGAGTTCTAAAATTGGATTCATATGGCTAAAAGTTTTTTCATAAATGTCGTTAAAATTCCATTTTGTTAATGTCGACTTCTTTAAGATACCTAGATCTTTAAAGGCCTCTTTCACTCCATATTTCCCCACAGCGAATTCGGCTCGAAGTTTAACAAGACCCTCAAGCTTTCTTTTTATTTCAGCTTTTTCTTCGACTCTGATTCCTATTGGTAGAAGACTCTTTTTGAGTTCCAGGTTTAAAAACTGAGGGTACTGTGCGTTGTGGGTCGCCCAATAGATTTGTGAAAATAGATTTTGAAGTTTCCCTTCGCTCACACCATTTGTTACATCAACTTTTGAAGCCGATCTTATGATTTTGGTCAAAGCTTTGGGGTTATTTAAGTGAAGATCCAGGAGTTGAGTTATATCATGGCCATTAACTTGTGTTCGAAGTTCGATATAGGCAAGTATAGCTTCGGGGCTGTCTAGTTCTTCAATTGATGTAGGTAAACCTTGCTCAAGGTCTCTGTGAAAGCTCGCTTTTTTATTTATAAACTTATAAGGATCAA
>CAZFYV010000437.1:0-2225 GCA_964523195.1 uncultured Pseudobdellovibrionaceae bacterium | reverse complement strand
ATACCAAATCCTCAAGTTCTGGAGTTAAGAAACTATGTTAGATTGCTATCTATTCCGACTCTACCTGAGATGGCTTTAAGACTTAATAAGTCAGCAAGATTTCGATCAATGCTCCCTCAAGGAAGAACCAGCGAGCAAGAAGAAGAGTATCGACAGATTTTTACTGAACCAGGATCACTGACGGCGACCCTAAACTTCTATCGCGGAATATATAAATCAAAAGACCTTTTAGAAACTCATTTAAACCGCCCCATTGAAACACCGACTCTTTTTCTATATGGAACGGGAGAAGGATGGGTGAACCAAGATGTGCTTAGTAATCAATTGAGGACAATGAGTCACCCCGATTTATTGAGCGTAGTTGAAGTGGAAGATGCTGGTGACACGGGACATTTTCTAATGGAGATGCAGCCAGAAGTTACTCAGGACCTCATTTTAAAGCATATTAAGTCAAACTGAAGGTTTCTATTCTCAAATAATTTGATTTGCATAGGAAGTTGATTGAATCAATACTATGTGTATGAAGACTGAGTACAATGTCGAGTTACCTTTAAAATATCCATACAAAGCTAAGTGGTGGATTATTCTCCTTAACTTAGTCATGTTTGGTCCAGCGGCCGGTTTGTTTTTTAAAAATGCGATGACCAATGATCGAGGCTTGATACTCAATGGAGTCATCGAATTTGATGTTTTAGGCGCAAGTATTTTTTATTGGTGCCTTTTCTTTTGTGCTCTTGCATTCGTAGCTATTGCTCTTTTACTCTTATATCAACGGCTAACTACTAATGAGGTCTTGGAAATCGGTGAGTCTAGTATTCTGATTCCACGCCATATGTTTAAAAAAGGTATAGATAGAGTTCTTATTGAGAATATCGAAAATGTAGAAAGCACCACAGCCGGTGGTCAGCATTTTATTACTTTGCACACACCAACCAAAAAATATGTGATTAAGGCAGCCATGTTGCCTCGGTCTAAAGACTTTGATCTCATTCTTGCAACCATCCTTAAACTACTAGAATTAAGAAGCGAAAACCAAAATTAATTTTGGCTCAACAGTCTTTCAAGCAATTCTGCGTAGTGAGCTTCGATGGCATTTGGCCGAAGTTTGTGGGTATTCGTTAGCATTTCATTCTCAATGGAAAAACGATTTTGCTCTTCTTCAGGAGCATCCTCGGGATCATCTAGATTAATAATTTCGTAGTTTACGATCGTTTCGAATTGAGGAACTTCTTTGTTAACTGCTTTGCGAACCTGATCAATTCGCTCTTGAATTTCTGCTTTACTAAGTCCTTTAAGGTTTTCTTTGTTAACTACAATAAGCGCAACAGGGTAGGTCGAAGAATCGTTAGTTGTTACATAAACTTGTTCGATGGCAACAGGATCTTTAATAGATAGTCGCTGTTCTAATTCTTCTGTATTTACAAATTCTCCCAATGCGCCTTTTTTTGACCTTGAAAGGCGTCCGGTTATAATAAGCCGACCTTTTTCATCTATTTTCCCACCATCTCCGGTGCGATACCAGCCATCAGCCGTGAACGCTTTCTTAGTGGCCGCAAGGTTATTCCAATAACCTGGAGTAACCTGAGGGCCACGTAGTAAAATTTCTCCTCTTTGACCGCCATCTTCTCCATTAGAGATTTTTACTTCAAGCTTGGGTATCGGCTGCCCAACATTACCAAATTCAACTTCATCAGTTCGTTGAAAGAAACTTGCTCCCATGGTTTCTGTACTACCATAACCTTCTCGGAACTCTACACCAATGGTGCGCATAAATCGGGCGAGTTCGACTGGTAACTTTGCACTTCCTACGACCACATATCGAAGTTCGCCACCCATTTTTTCAATACGAAGTCTTTGCTTAAACGCAAGAGAGTCCGTTAGCTTGGCTAATCTTCGTGTTAGTAAATTTGGTCGCGGAGCAAGGCCTTCTTTGCCCATCATGACTTTTTTATTTGCCCAGATTGCGATATCGAAAACTAGTCCCTGAAATCGAGCTTTTACTTGATCCATTCTCTTTTCTGAAGATTTTCTTTTTTCGATATCTTCTCTTTGCTTCAAAAGACCTTCGTAAATCTTTTCCGCCACTTTTGGAGCCGCAAACATAATTGTCGGCTTAACTTCAGCCATATTGTGGAGAACCATTTTTTTAGACTGTGCGTAGGTTTGTTTCCAGGCCAATACAGCTCCCAAAAGATGTTCAATTTTACCAAAAATATGACTCTGAG
>CAZFYV010000436.1:0-2244 GCA_964523195.1 uncultured Pseudobdellovibrionaceae bacterium | reverse complement strand
AAATCGGATTGATCTAGAGATAAAAAATGTAAAGAACATAACATCTAGTAAAAAAAATGAAGATCTAAAATTATCAACTAAGTTAGCAATGCTACATAGAGAATTTTTAAAAGAACGAGGACGCGTTTAATGGAGTTAACAAATATTAAAGTCGCTATCGATAACATTCAGTCTAATCTATCTGAATTCTATGTCTCTACAAAACCTGGAACTTTAGAAAATTTACTGGTGGCATATCTTTCAAAAGGACATGTTCTCATTGAGGGACCTCCTGGAACCGGTAAGACTTTTTTGGCAAAAACCCTAAGTCAGCTGCTTTCAAAGCAATTCAACAGAATTCAGTTTACATCAGACTTACTCCCAGGAGACATCATAGGCTCCCACATCTATTCTCAAAAAACAGGAGAATTTGAGTTCATTAAGGGGCCTCTATTTGCTGACTTTATTTTAGCTGATGAAATCAACCGTACTCCCCCACGCACCCAGTCAGCTCTCCTCGAAGCCATGGAGGAAAAACAAGTTACCTCTGAGGGACAACTTATGAAGTTAAGCCCTTCATTTTTTGTTATCGCTACCCAGAACCCACAGGAATACGAAGGGACTTTCCCCCTACCTGAGGCACAAATGGATAGATTCTTTTTAAAAATACGACTTGATCATGCTGATCATCAAAATACTAAAACCTTATTAGAAATGCACAACTCAGGTAAGCTTCCTCCAAATCTCGAAGCCATCAAACCCCTGGATTTTGACCGAGACACCATTACTGGAGAAATTAAGAGTGTCGAAGTTAACGAAGCTCTAGTTGAATACATAACCCAACTCACTCTAAAGACTCGTACCAATCAAAAGGTTTTAAATGGCGCAAGTGTTCGAGCCAGTATCAATCTACTGAATGGATCTAAAGTTAAAGCACTTCTCAATGGAAGAAACACGGTACTTCCCGAAGATGTACAGGAACTCTATATCCCGATTCTTCGCCATCGAATTCAGTTAACGCCGGAAGCTCAGATGGCTGGAGAAACTGAAGACCATATCTTAAATCAAATTCTCGAGACAACGGAGTTTCCAAAATAGAGAAATGAAGGATGCGCAACTAAAGTTAACTGACAATTTTTTTGCATTTTACGGCATTCTCGTAGCTCTATCCATCCTTGGATTAACGATAGGTGGATTGAGCTATCTGAGTGGCCTTTTTCTGGTTCTTTTAGTCATTGGTGCGGTTGTTGATTTATTTACTCTTCCCAAAGATAAAGTCGAGTCATACGCTGAGTTGTCAAAAACATTAACTTTGGATCAAAATGTAGAAATCCCTATTTCAGTTCACTGGAACCCACAGATTAACAATTGCTACTCCTTACATTTCGCAAATCCAAACAATGATTTAATCGAGTTTTCTGAACTCAATAAAATTACAAAGCTAAAATCTAAGTTCCAGAACTCAGTGCGATTCAAACTCCTAGGAAAAGCAAGAAAACTAGGTTATTCAGATCAACTTTCACTTATGGTTGCAGTGACTTCAAAGTTTCGATTATGGAGACGACTTTATAACTTAGATATCGAAATAAAAGGCTTCCGAGTCTCTCCAGCCCTTTTTCCTGTAGACGAGCAATCTTTCCAAGAAATCGTCAAACGCCAACCGATTTTTATTTCCGGATCCCGACGAAAAATGCGAGGTGGCTCTCCAGATCTTTACCTCACTTCACGTCCCTATCGTTTCCCTGATCCGATTCGACACATAGACCACAAAAAATCTGCCAAATTTAACGAGCTCATGACTCGAACATTTGAAAGCGAATTAAATCAGAATATTGTTATAGCTTATGACTGCGGTCGCAGTTTACAGGGAAGTATCGAAGATAGTTATAAGCATGATTACTACCTGTCGGCATCTATGCTTATCATTCAGCAGGCTCTTAAATTGAATGACAATATCTCATTTTTTAGTTTTTCGAACAAGGTCACTCATACTGTCAAAAAAGCAAAAAACATCAATGCGTTTAACCCATTATTCGCATCTAACGCGACAATGAGACCTCAGGCCGTAGAGACTGATTTAAATCTAATCATACCTACAGTGCAACGCCTAAGCCCACAAAGATCTATAGTATTTATACTTTCTGATTCTTCGAAACCTTCTATACAAACTGAACTTCCCAAAGTGGTCAAACAATTGACTCAAAAGCATGTCGTGGTCATGGTCTCGCTTTTAGATAATGAATTTAACCCATCTGATCGCGTCTT
>CAZFYV010000435.1:0-2247 GCA_964523195.1 uncultured Pseudobdellovibrionaceae bacterium | reverse complement strand
GGTATCTATTCAGAGGGTAGCTACATTATGTCTGACGCATTGAGGTTTAACCTTGGTGTTCGATACGATTATAACTCAGACTACTTGGGAGTATTCACTCCGAGAGCGGGTGTTGTTTATACTCCAAGTAAGGAGTTTGTTGGTAAACTTTTATATGGTGAAGCCTATATTAAGCCTTCTAGATATTTGGCCTTCGAGCATTGGAGTGCTGGAACTTTTGGATACTTTCCAAATCCTGATCTTGAGCCGGAAGAGTTACAAACAATTCAGTTGAATCTTTCGTATTTAGTGACTCCTAATCTGAATGTTGCTTTGAATTCCTATGTGAACCTAATCAAGAACTTAATTCGTCCTGAAAACAATGGTGGTTGGAGTTCAAACGTGAACCAGGGTGAGCCTAAGTCACAAGGTTTTGATTTAAATATCGATTACGCTGCTGGCTCCCTTAAAGCGTATTTGTATTACTCTTACTTAAAAGCTGAGCAAGATGGTGGTGAAGATTTAAATAAAGTAGCGCAAAGTAAAGTCTCAGCTGGTGCTAATTACAAAGTGAATAAGCAACTGACGGTTGATACGAGACTTAGATGGTCTGATGAGATTACTTTCTTAGATGCGACGGCAACTAATGGGCTTGGTAAAATTGACGGTCACTTTTTGGTAGATCTATCTGTTAGGTATAAAGATCTTTGGAGTGGTGGAGATATCACACTTTTCTCGCGTAATTTACTCGACGAGAAATATGAAACTGCCGGTCCGTTTGGTGAAGGTCCCGAAGGTTGGTTGAATGCTAAAGCACCTCAACCAGGTCGATTTATAGGTCTTTCGATTGATCAGAAGTTCTAAATATTAAGTACAGTCTTTAACAAAGAGGCTGCCATTCAAGTACTATTTTTTGAAAAGATTTGAAGTCCTTCGGGGCTTCAAATTTATGAGCCTTCAAAACTTCAAATTTTCCTTCTTTGCGATTCCACTTTAATGTCAGTTTATTGGTTTTTAGATCTTTAAAAAGCGTGTATCGACGATGGTAATCGTTAACATACTTCACGAGATCCTCTTTTTTACGGTTATTGTCTTTGAGGATTTTTGTGACATTTTCTGGAAGCTCGGTTTCCATGGTCATGCTCTTCCCTAAGATTCCATTTTCGGTAAGTGATTTCATTAATCCTGAGTACATAGAAAAAGCACTTACTTTCTTAAGAGACCCGATCTCAAGACAGATATTACTTTTGCAATCCATATTGATTCCGATGGGAATCGGTTTTATTTCTACTACAGTGTTTGTGCCTTTTTGTGGAATTGTTGGTTCAAGGTAAAAGTGTGGCTTTTCTTTTTTTTCGGTGTTTAAACCGAACGACTCCGAAATATTTTTAGGCAACACTGTCCACAAATCTTTGTTGGACGAAAATTTGTTATCGTAATTACACCCCTCAGTTTCATAGCTCAACCAAACCTGGCCCTTCTTCGAATTAAAATAGGCAGCGGTTGCACTACATGGACATCCACAGGTTGGGTAACCTCCACTCACATGGGCATATCCATTTTTTGGGTCCATTACAAATTTTGGTGGTTGTTCACCATCAAAAAGGCTGTGGCAACTTTTGATTCGTTCCTTTAATGGACCCTCTAGAGAAGCATTTGCGAGCCAGCTGAGGCTAGAGATAATAAAAAATACGAGATAGATTCGGAATTTCATTTTTATTCCCTTTCGAGCCATATATATTGGTTTGAGAGAGTATTATTAATCATAGAATTTTAACTTCGAAGGCTTAACGCGAATGGGAATATGTAAAGCACCTTTTTCTGCTATCACCCTAGACCAAGATCTTACTATTAGACCTTGCTGCGTTTCTGAAGCTAAAGTTGGCCAATTTAAAGCGCCTGAAGATCTTAAAGAGGCTTTTGAGGGTTCTATTATGAGTGAAATTCGCAAAAGCTTTTTGAATGGGAAATATCCCGAATCATGTTTGTCATGTTTGAAGAGTTTTGAGAATAAACGCATTTCGAAAAAAGAGAAGTTTGATAGACGACTCGAATCTTATAGTGAAGTCATTGAGCAGGAAAAATCCAAAGTTTCTGACATTAAGATTTTGGAAATTAATTTTTCGAATTTGTGTAATCTCGATTGTACTTTCTGTTCATCTTTCTATTCCTCAAAATGGATTGAGCGAGACAAAGAGCTGCTTAATATGGGCTTAAGGTTTCCTGAGGATGTTTCAGAGAAGCTAGATACAATCGAAATGGGTTCTG
>CAZFYV010000434.1:0-2280 GCA_964523195.1 uncultured Pseudobdellovibrionaceae bacterium | reverse complement strand
TTTTGAACCTTCACCCCTTTAAATTTTTTCTTAATCATCATTGAAACTTCTTTTGGGAAAGTACTTTTTTTTGCGTCTTTCTTAGCCGTTTCTTCTGCCGTTGCGACAATGCAAAGTGCTATAATAATCATCGCTTGGATGAGCATTCGAGAAATGAAAGTTAATTTTTGTTTAAGATCGTTCATGAACCAAGTATGCTAGGATTCAGGTAAAAAAACACGCATTTCAATTTAGACTTAGGACTCAAGTTGAGCTGCCTAAGATTTAAGTCCTAACTCATTATGGCGATCACCCATAAAGCTAGAACTCAATTTTACTCAATCACAGGGCAAGCAGGATTCAGTTCCTCTTCTTGCTGCTTCTCGTAGTCTTCAGCAAGAATTTCTTCTCCTGATTTAATTCGAATATGGGTTGCATCTTCTTGGATGGTTTCAAATTTATTTATCATCTCATCCGTACAATCCGGAATTTCTATAGCTGATCCATTGAATTTACCTTGCCAAACACTACCGGTCTTTTTGATATCGACATCTGTGATATCAGCTTTTTCACGAGTTATGTTTAGAATACCATCTAGAACATATTCTTTACCGAGATCAAATTTCATTCCAAAGTAAATTCTTTCATAACTTACTTTCACTGTTTCTTTTCTGAAACCGGGCAATCCACTCATTTGAGTATAACTTGATCGATTTGAAACCTGATTAGCTGTCTTTACACAAATAGGCTCGGCTATTATTGTGTTGTTTGTGGTATCTAGAATAGTTTTATACGAAAAGATATCTGGCAAACTTTCAAACCAATTTTGATACAACTGATCACCATTTTTTTGAGGATCTTTACTCGTTAGATTCTCAAGACAGTCGGTGACCATTAAATCTTTAACTTCATCACAAGCCTGCTGATTTCCATTTCGCAAAATAGGATCATCAATACATGAGTAATTAGTAAAAATTGTATTTCGAGGCAGTCGATTTGGAACTGTAAAACCCAAAGAACCAAAGGAGTCTTTAATGATATCATTGAATGATTTTAGAAGTTTTGCCTGAACAATACCTACAACTTCGCCACTTTCGTTAACCAATGGAGATCCTGAATTTCCAGAGACAGCCTGGCACCCCAGTGCGATCATTGACTTTGAATAAGGAGTTACCCCGTATATTTGTAATAATGACCCAAGAACCGCCCTGCACTCCAGATTATCGATATAGGCTCCTCTGATACCTAAAAAAGGTGTCATCACATGAGCTTTAAGCTTTGTTCCATTTGCAACTCCCTTTTTGGCGACTTTAAAGGGTTCAATATCTACTGATGGAATTTTAAAAAATGCGTAATCCTGTCCCAGAGGCTTCATCGTGCTAAAACTTAGGAGTTCTAAACACGAATATACTTTTTCATCTTTAAAACGTATCACCACGTCTTCACGACACTTCTTTGGATTTTCTTTTACGTGGTCAGGAATACAATGCGAGTTTGTCGCCACGATATTTTTATCGACTAAAAAACCTGTACACTGAGCAAGCTTTGTACTGTAACTGGTCTCAGTTATATCCATAAACATGAGACCTAAAGCTTCGGGACACTCTTTACCGCTTCCACATTGATAGTAAGCGTTCTGTAGTTCACGAACTAAACCGGAATAGGATTTTGGATCAGGCTCAAAAACGTAGATCCCTTTTTCTGGATCATATACGGGTCCTGGAGAACCGGAAGTATCTCCTCCACCATCACAGTTAACAAGAACAACACAAGATAGTACTAATAGCGCTAGCTTTTGAATCGACATGAATTTACCACCCAACACGAGATTTCCTCAACCGCTTGGATATATAGAGACAAATAGATGGTTAGGCTATAAATACTCGACCTAAATCGTTGAAATCGTAAAACTTTTAAGTTTAAGGCAAGAATTGTTACTGAGAACTAGGCTTCTTCAACCTAGGAGGCTCTTTTATACCCCCAGCGACACCACTTATCTCTAAAACTTCATTGAGATCGTATTCCCATTTTATCTTGTGCAACCGAAAAAACAGGTCTTCATGGGAAGCCTCTAGAAATTTTTTCAATTCAAACTCACGTTCGTAGCGCTCTTTAAAGGTTCCATATCTTCTTTTGTAATCAGCAGGAGGTGGTACTCTATGGCTGATTTTATCGATACTGTTATAATATTTGAGACTTGATTCTAACTCTTTTTGTAACTCACCCTTATAATCAGAGTTGTATTCCACATTCTTAATATACCCCAGGCGCCCTATAGTTCCTGTGGCCATCAGTTTGGCC
>CAZFYV010000433.1:0-2295 GCA_964523195.1 uncultured Pseudobdellovibrionaceae bacterium | reverse complement strand
CTTAGGACTCATTAAATTTTTAAATGGGCCACCACTTTTTTCGTTGGCTCTCTACGAAATTCTTTTTTGCTTTATGCCCGTATTTCTATATAGCTTATCCTATGCCCTAGATCTATTCCCTGCCCTTAGCCGCATAAATAGAATTTGGATCGCTTCATCGGTCATTCTCTTGGTTTTGTCTCTCACTTCGTTAATGAATGTCGAAATGATTCAGCAAATCGTTTACCCACAGAATTCGTTAGAAATGAGCCTCACTTTTCTACCAGCATTGGTCGTACTAGCTCAGATACTTAATCTTTCATTGGACTCTGATTGGAGAAAGCAGTTTTTGTTTCTCTCTATTTTGTTCTGTTCAACCCTCGTCTTTTTTGCTTGGCCAGTGCTGAGAGTCTGGCTACTAGTAATAGTTTGTTGGGTCACCCTTCTATTGATGGCCCCAAGTCGAAGTCTAATTATTGGTAGCATTGTAGGGTTAGTAACCTTACTTTTCTTTTCTCTCTCCCCTGAGTTCGTTAAATCTGCACTTTCAAACGAAGAATTCCTAAGTGCTCAAACAAAGTCGATTTTGTTAAGTCAGGCCAACACCATCGAAAATCACCTCTGGTTTGGAAGTTTTAACTTGGCAACAAGCTTAGAGGTCATAGGAAATACCTATTTATCGATTATGTCTTCTTTTGGCCTCGTTGGGTTCACCATATATTTAATTTTCAATTTGTGGGTCATCTACCAGGGAACATCTACCCTCAAAGTCATTCCGGTGAATTTTGTGTGGCAGAGAGTGATGGCACACTCAGCTTTCCACTTTTTAATCGTATTTCATATCGCCGGGCTGTTTCTAAACACCCTCAATCACCCCAGCTTATTTTTTATCTGGATATTGAGCTCAATAACTTTGGTACTTATGACAGAGATTTATGCTCGAGGCTTTGTGCCAGATGACCGTTGTCTTTAGTCCGGTGGCCTAAGTCCTAACGCAAAGAGCAAGTCAATTTTGTGGAGCTATTTCGACCACTTGGACAGTTTTCCCTTGGATAGTTCCATGTAACTCCCTATAATTATAGTAGTTTCAATGAGTTAGATTAAGGGCTGAAGGTTTCGTTTTACAAACTAAGGCTTCAAATTAACAGCGAGGCAAAGATCAATGACAAAGGCAGATCTCATCAATGTAATTGCAGAAAAAGCCAACATCACACGTGTTAAAGCTGAAACCGTCGTTAACACTATTTTCGACTCAATGGTCGAAGCCCTAATGAAGGATGACCGAATCGAAATCAGAGGTTTTGGATCTTTCACAAATAAGGCTTACGATGCATATAAAGGTCGTAACCCTAGAACAGGCGAAGTGATTAACGTTCCAGAAAAGAAGTTACCATTTTTTAAAGTTGGTAAAGAACTCAAAGAAGAGATTAATTCTGACGCTGACTAAAACAATCGAGTTTTTTCGATCGTTTCGATACCAGTCATTTTCATAAAAAGCCGATCTAACCCCAGGGCCACTCCAGTCCCTGGATTCATCCCTGACTGTAAAGCTTGTAACAATTCATGATCAAGAGGAACAATATCCTTACCTAAAACTTGTTTCTCTTCAATGTCCCTAACAAAACACTGTAACTGCTCATCAGGATCATTAATTTCGTTAAATCCGTTACACAGTTCGAGATTTCCCCAATACATTTCAAATCGATCCCCCCAACCATCTGATGTTAGCCGACTGAAAGCCCTCATAACAGGAGGAAACTTCGTTACAAAGACAGGATGGTTTTTCGAATAAATGAAGGGTTCAATTTTTTCTATCAAGATTCGATGAAATAAATCCGTCCAGCTATCATTTTCTGAGTAATGAATCCCTTCTCGATCAAGAATCTCTACCAATTTATGAGATTCAGTGTCTACTTTGAGATCAAAATCCAAAACCTCTTCAAATAGTTCTTTCCACGAATAAACTTCAATTGCCGTGGGATCAAAGGGCACCGCTAAGCTACTGGACAAAAACTCAATCAGATCGACCATGGTTTTAATAACCTTCGAGGGATCTGCAAAACTCTCATACCACTCCAGCATGGTAAACTCCGTACGATGATGGGGAGAAGACTCTTTAGCTCGAAAACATCGTTGAATTTCAAAGACATCACCAAGATCTAACGACCATGCTTTCTTAAGGTGAAACTCTGGACTCGTTGGCAAAAACTGTTGATCAAATCCCGATTTATTGGGGACTTGGACCGAAACATGATCTAAAGACGGTTCAGTACCAGGATAATCCACAATAAGGGGCGTCTGAATTTCTCAAAATGG
>CAZFYV010000432.1:0-2310 GCA_964523195.1 uncultured Pseudobdellovibrionaceae bacterium | reverse complement strand
AGTAACTTTTTAGTGAACTTTTTTACAGATAATTTCATGAATCAAAAACTAGAATTCAAAAAGAAGTTCATTTGTTTGAACCCCTCTAAAGCATGGGCTATGCCATTTTCTGTTAGCGAGTGCATCAAACTCAAAAGGGGCCTGATTTTAGAGCTTTAGTTTTTCAAAAATGTGATCTGAAAATAAAATTTCAAATTTAGCTACGCACTTTTTCTAAAATCGAAGAATTATTTTTTACATACCCTTAAATGTTTAAAAGTATTGAGAAAGCTCTCTAAAAACGCGCTCAAACTTAGAAATTCTGAGATTTAGCCCTAGAAAAACTTCATGATCTAAAGTGATTAAAATGGAAGAACTGGAGAACCGAGGATAAAAAACGAACATTTTAAAGCTAAGAAATAAAATACTCTGTGAATGAACTACATCAAACGCAAAGGCTTAGCGGCGATTTTGAGGAATCTTGAAAAAGACGCTACATTCTGCAACTTTTTTACCTCTTATATCATTTCGTTAGATTACTCCGCTGAAAGCTACTGGTATTCTCAAAAAACCACAGACCAGTAGAGACGTGAATATCCTTACACTTCACCTGGGTATTTTTAGAAAGGTATTCATAAAATCGGTCACGCTGCTCTCTGGAGCGAAAGCGAAAATCACAAAGATAGTTATCCATATAGAAACTGACTTTGTTGCCCTCAACTTTTCGGCTGGCCCAAAAGTCATCAAAGCCATCAAACTTTAGTCTCGGAACATCGACACTAAAGCACTTTGCCAAATGACCCAAAAGCTCCTTAGCTCCATCCTCAGAATAGGTGTAATCGTCTATGGCGATGGATGGTAGGTCTACAAAGACCATTAACTTACCGACAATTCTCTGAAAAAAAGAAGGCTTCATCTGGCTCTTTCTCCAATTCTCTTTCTAAAGATTAGTGATATTATATAGACACGGTAGAGAAATAAGAAACAAGAAATTGGAGCATCTCAAGTGAAATACATCGTCTTACTATGTCTTTTATTCTCGTCTTCAGCACTAGCTGGGGAATTTGCAGATTTTTGCAATTCAAAGAACCATACCGTGGCCGAGAGAGTGGCCATGGAGCAGCTAAAGAAGATTGAGGACGCTAAGACCTGTAAGGAGCTAGAAAAAAAGATCAATGAGAGTAATCAAATTTGGGACAACAACTACGCAGAAAACTGTGACATCACCGATATTGGCTTTTTAAAATACTTTCCTAAACTTGAAAGACTCTCTCTAGGCTGTCACCCCCTGCAAGACATTGCTCCAATTGGAAACCTTAAAAATCTAAAGGACTTAATACTAAACAGCAAAAAGATCACAGATATTTCACCCCTAGCAAATCTTAAAAAATTGGACTTCGTCAATCTAGAAGAAATCGGAACTGATAACCTCTCTGCTCTTAAAAATGCCACCAAATTGAAGCAGCTCTATGTGAGCGGCAGTACTCTTTCAGCTTGTTCGAGCTCGCCAAAGACAATGAGTCCTTTTTGTAAAGATCAACTTAATCTCGAAGACGAGCCCTATTCAAATAGGTACGTGCTTGTTGGACAAACAGGAACCCATTTAGCTTTGAAGCACTATTACAGTCTTGACGAATGCTGTGGAGGTCGCCAAGGATTCGATTGTAAGTATCCTGGGCTCGGCCAAGATGCCGCGAAAAACGATGCTCCTGTTCACAGTGGCGGGCTTAGTATTCATGTGATCGGATTTACCAAAAGTAATGAAATTAATCCGAAAACTAGGAGAGCACGATTTCAAGTTTATAAAGGTTCATTTGAAAAGGCTCGTTGTAGCTCTATGAAAGAGAGTAAGGCTGAGTTGAATAAAGCTAAGGCTTTTGCGAAATCAAAAAGAGTAAACCTCGGGCGCACTCCACTTAAAGGTTTCATGATAACTGAACCTAGCATCTCTACAGAGCCAGATGAGCCCTGCAAAAAACTTAAAGATTGCAAGTTTGAATTCACTAAGGACAAATACAAGATTACGGGAAAAATTAAGCATGGATTTGAAAGCTACTTACTCGAACTCAAAGTAGCAATATCAGGCATCGACAAGGAAAAACAGTATAAGATAGACCTGAAGACCAATCGAGCATCTGTATTCAATGTGGAGTATTTTAAGGTCTACGGTGATAGACAAGAAATTCTCGAAGTCTCATTATGGCAACAACGGGGAATGGCAGGAAATGTCCACCATCCCTACTTCTTTAAACTCAATTAACTTTATTTTTAGGAGCTTGAACGATCACACACTCTGTAAGAGTTAAATCGGGGCCGTGGTTGTAAAAAAAG
>CAZFYV010000431.1:0-2323 GCA_964523195.1 uncultured Pseudobdellovibrionaceae bacterium | reverse complement strand
TAAAAGGATCACTGTGAACAATATTGTCTTTTCGTGTATAGGGACTCTCTGAAAAGAGATCTTCACACATATTCATACCAAAACTTGGTAAAGCCAAAAAGATCGTTATCAATGAAAGTAAAACCACTTGTTTATTTGAGTTCATCGGTAATCCTTTTTAAAAGGCAAATTACATTTCAGCGGTAGCTTTTGCTTTTACGTAGGCGTCATCACTCTCAACACCAATGAAAGCCAACATTTTTTTTAATTTTGGCCCACCGATACGTGTGAATTGAACAACGAGACCTACAAGCTTTCCTTGAGGGCCAGCGACAACATAAACCATTTCTTCATAGGGATAGGGTTTTCCACCTACAAACAAACCTTCTAGGTTTTCCATTTTTTCGGTAAACTCATTGTAAGCTGTACGACTCATTAATCTATTGATTGCAATGTCTTCTGCATCGAGAACTCGAATACCATGTTTTGCTAACTCAGAAGTAAAAACTTCTTCATCAGGATCGTTTGGACCCATCTTGATTGTCTTTGAAACTTTATCCATCAAGATCTGGCCATTAGCTTGAACGAAAGCTCCTGAACCCAATTTGTCTATAGAGTAAAAGATTTGAGAAATTTTAAAGTTGGCTTTTGCTGGGCCACCAATATTGTGAGCCACTTGATGAATTAATCCCACAAGCTCACCATTTTTAGAGCGAACAACAAAACTCATTGTTTCTGCAGCTCTCGGGTAATAATTTCTTTCACCGTCAAGATCCGCCGTGATTTGGTAGAAAGCTTTCTCGCCGAGCACTTCTTCTAGATCCATATCTTCGGCATCTTCGATGACTAAGCCGAGAGATTTTGCTCGTCTCTGGTTCAAGTCAGAATCGGCATCTTGAACATTTAGCAAAGCGCCAGATAAGGCCTTAACCAAGAAGTTTGAGTTCCCTTGGAGGAAAGAACCCTCACAAGTCATGGCTTGAGCCAAATGAGCATTGAACACCAACAATAAAGAAAGGGCTAATAAACGCATCTTTTACTCCAACAAATACATTTAAAATCTAGGGTCTGTAATGGGCGATACAAGAGCAAGGCGAGCGCCAAATCGAACCCAACTAGGTGGTATTTGAGGAGAAAAAAGGTGAATGAATTACAGGATCAATTAAAAAATGCGGCCCTAAGGGAAATGAGTGGGATTTTCCTCGAGAAATCGAAGCCTTAGGCGGGCAGCAAATCGCACCCCAGAGTCGCTATCTTCTTTAGCCATATATTCCAAGGTCGACTTGTATTTCCCCAAAGAAAACATGATTTCATCAATGGCACTTTTGCGAAGAAATGGATCTGTGGACTTAATAAATTCAGATACAATTTCAACTTGATTACTAAGGGTTCTAAAAACAAAACCCAGATGACCTCGAATCTTAAAATTAATTATGAACTGTTCTTTCAACCAATCAAGCTCACCAAATCTTGCTAGTACCCTTAAAGGCTCTACATAGGCATTCTGAAATTTTGTGGTTTCAACCTCGTTAAAACGACTTTTGAACCACTCTTTAATCTCAGCGATATCATCATCACTCGCCCAACGAGCAAGTACTCTTAGGGCATACATTTCAATGTTTGGATAACGCTTGGAAAAAAGAAGAGACGTGACGTACTCTCTAGCTTCATTGCTTGGATCCTGCTCAAACAGGTCTTCAAGTTTTTCTTTGTGGATCTCTTCTTCTTGCAATTTCATGATGTACTATAAGGGTGTCAAATCTATCCGCACTCGTCTAGCAAAATGAACCACAAAATGTCACCCCAAAAACCTGTCTCAGAGTGATTCAAAAATGTGTTTTAGTGTGAAACACCTAATTTTTACTCTAAACAACACGATTGGCCGTAAACCTTTAAAGTTATTCCTATTTTCAAAGATATTAGAACGGAATCAAAATTCCAGTGAATCAGGCCTATCTCGGTATGGGCAATGCAATTACCTAAAACAAAGGAAAAGGGAAGGCCAGTAAATGAAACTATTAATTTATACAATATTGATGGGAATACTGTTTACTTTCAACACCAGTTTTGCAGAAGATTTTTCTCCCGAAGGAACTCCAGATGGTTATGTAATCAGAACACATCCTATAACAGGACAACAATTCTATATTGATCAAGATCTTGCTCGAAGCATAACGACTGTTAGTCCCCTTCCAACAAAAGATCTCCGAGGTGAGCCTCCTGGTGCTATTGGAGAACTAATAACGGCAGAAGAACTGGCTTATGGTGAAAAATTAGAAACAGCTATAGAAATTGCTGGCAAACTAAACTGCGGTGAAACCGACGTCCCATATGAATTTAAATT
>CAZFYV010000430.1:0-2339 GCA_964523195.1 uncultured Pseudobdellovibrionaceae bacterium | reverse complement strand
CTGATCCTAGGCATACAAATGAAGACGGATTACTGTTGATTGGTGGTGATCCTTCTTTAGAAAACTTGATAAATGCCTATTCTATTGGAGTGTTCCCTTGGCCACAGGCGGGGCTTCCTATTTTGTGGTTTTCTCCGCTTGAAAGAGGAGTTCTCGATTTTGATGAGTTTCGTATTCCAGATCGATTGAATAGATATCTCAAGAAATGCAACTTTACATTCTCTAGAAATCAACGATTTGAATATGTGATTGATGAGTGCTCTAAAATTCCACGAAAAAATGAAACGGGAACATGGATTATTCCTGAACTTAAAGAAGCCTATATGAACCTCCATCAAAATGGGTATGCCCATAGTGTTGAGTGCTGGCAAGATGGGGAAATTGTAGGTGGGCTTTATGGAGTTTTTATAAACGGAGTATTTAGTGGTGAGAGTATGTTTCATAGGGTAGATCATGCGTCTAAAGCCTGTCTTATTCACCTTGTGGAGTTTTTAAAGGATTCTGGATTGAAATGGCTCGACATTCAGATGGTGACCCCCGTGGTAGAGTCTTTCGGAGGGAAGTATATTTTAAGAGAAGACTTCTTGAAGCGCCTTGAGAAAGTGGAAAAAAGCGATATTGATTTTTCGCAAGAACTTTAAGTTTGAAAATGAGTGAAGTGGGTCAATGGTGGAGCCAAAAAGATACAAAAGAGAGATAGGGTTTAGTAATGAGAATTGATAAAAATTGTGTAGTAAGCATGACCTACCAGATAATCGACCCTCAAGGGCAATGCTTAGATGAGCGAACGCCTGATGATCCCTTGTTATTTATTTTTGGAAGAGGAACTATTCTTCCTAAGGTAGAGTCGATGCTTCAAGATCAAACATCGGGCTACTCAGAGAAAATACACGTAACTGCTAAGGAAGGATTTGGCGAATTCCGCCAAGATCTCGTTGTTAAAATCCCCAGAGGCCATTTCTCCAAGGAATACGACCTTCAGCCTGGAGTTAAGTTTCAAACAAATGGTCCCAATGGTGAGAGCATAACTTTGACTATTCTAGAGATTGGCGAAGAGGATGTTGTCGCTGATGGAAACCATCCATTGAGTGGAGTGGACTTGATCTTCGATGTTCGCGTTTTAAATGTTCGAAAAGCGACTAAAGACGAGTTGAGACTCGGCAAAATTGAGCAATTTTAAGAGTGCTTTTAGGTCTTGGATCGCTTCAAAGTGAGGCAAAATTTGGAAATTTATCCAATGCCATTTGGAGCGAAATTATTCATTAAATTCAGTAACTTAAGTGCGGTTAGACCATACTGTACCACCTTTGGAACAGGTTGATCCAAAGTGCATTGTCTTGGGAACAGCTATGGGAGATATTTAAGGTGCGATGATTTTAAATGCTAAGACCGTAAAAGATTTTTTGAAAGCAGAGTTAGACCGCCGAATGAAGGTGAACCAAAGGTATTCTCAAAGAGCCTTCGCCAAGAGTTTGGGGTTAAGCCCTGGTGAATTGTCAGAGCTCCTTAGGGAGAAGAGAACACTCTCTTTGAAATCTGCACTTCGAATTTCGAAGGCTATGGGTTTCAATTCGACCGAAACTAAATACCTTGTGCATCTCGCTCAGCTAGATAAGAGCCGTCGGGATGGTGATAGTGATCTTTTGGAAACAAGTTTAGAGGATCAGACAATTGATCACGGAACCCTTTCTGAGGATGTTTTCCATGTCGTTTCTGACTGGTATTATTTTGCTATTTTAAATCTCATAGACTGTGAAGGTTTCGAATGGGACTCATCTTATATTTCCACGAGACTGGGAATTACTAAAGTTGAAGCACAGGTTGCCATGGATCGGCTTTTAAGAATGAAGATCGTGGTAAAAAATGAAGCTGGAAGGTTTACTGGGGCCAAAGATTTTGTGCTTAGCCCATCAGGAGTCCCTTCCGATGCTGTGCGCAACTATCATAGGCAAATGATAAAGAAAGCATTGTATGCCTTAGAGATGCAGCCGGTTCAGGAGCGTGATATTTCTGGGATTGGTTTTGCCTGTGATCTTGAGGACTTAGACTCAATCAGAAATGAAATTTCAGAGTTTCAAGACCAGTTGGCAGCAAAGTATTCCAAATCCAGATCAAAAAAGGTGACCGATGTCTTCCATTTGGAGATGGCATTGTTCAAACTAACACAAGGAATAGGAAGTGATTATGAAAAGTAAATCTCTATTCTACATTTTAGTTTCAACAGTGATGATGGCTTCAATCTCGTTTGCATCAGTTACCAAAGTTGGTAACGGTGACGATGGTAATGATTTAGAAGGGTTCACCAGAGTAAAAGATGGCGTCTTTATCGAGACTCAGAG
>CAZFYV010000429.1:0-2373 GCA_964523195.1 uncultured Pseudobdellovibrionaceae bacterium | reverse complement strand
GTGAGCGTTGTTTCTCTTTCCTTTTTGGTGAGAAGTACTCTCTACTTTTCAAAGTCAGCTTGATTGTTGTAGTTTTCTTGGGATCGATTTTGACTGCGACAAACGTGCTCGAATTTGGAGACCTAATGATCTTGGGAATGTGTGTACCTAATATTTTAGGTATTTACTTCTTAAGTGGAAAAGTAAAAGACGCCATGAAAGACTACTTTGGAAAAATAAAGTCCGGAGAAATTAAGAAACATGCATAAGTATAAATTTGATTTGAAATTTTTAAAGGAAGCCTATTTTTGGCTTCCTTTCTTTTTTCTTGTTCATTCCGTGGACAGCTTTGCTTCAATTAATGAATTACAACTAAACTTGAAAGATCAGACATTACAAAAGTGGAATTATGGCTTCGTAACCGACGCTTCAAAAAGAGTCTCTTCGCAACCGGAGTATCGAATCGGTGTTTCTTTCGAGAAATGGAAGAAGATAGATAATAATTTATATTTGATCCACAGCCCATTTCCCTTGGGACTAGGAAAGGTCTTCAATACTAAAAATGGACCAAGCTATGTTAGTTGGCACCTTGGCTATACGTTTATAGATGATCAGTATAATATTACTCCTACTCTAAATTTTAAAAGCCATTCAAGCATTTATAATTCCAAAAATTTGAGAATACAACCTAGCCTATACTACTCAGTACTTATCCCTACTAGTCGGATCGACCTTGGTTTCTTGTCGAGATTTGAAATCCTGTTTAGTCATCATTGGACGAATAAACTGCGAGTCAACTGGGGCCCTGAAGTAAGTTTGGGATCAAGATACTTATCTAATTTGTTCATTCAAGAAGGAGATAGTGGCACTCAAACGACGGCAGGCGATTTCAGCCTATTAGTGGGACCAGGGTGGTACCTTTCAGATTCGATTGTCAGATTAGATCTAAAAGCTAGCTATAAAGAATATTCACAAAATCAAGGGCTCTCGAAAGATCAACTTTCTAATTTTTCTGTTGGTATTCGATTGAGTTATCACTCAACACTATAAAAAAGGACAGATTAAAATCTGTCCTTTTTTACGCTTAGTTTGTATTCCAATAAAACTAACTACAAGTCACCTTGGCAGCTTTTAAGACTTGAATACCATCCACCAACAGTTTTTCCTGAGTTTCTTCGAGCTATGCGAATACTTCCACCTTCAGGTGCACAAACTTCACCCGCACGAACAATTTCAGTGGCATCAATACAAGTATCTAGAGATGACCAAAAGCCAAGACCAATTTGTGAACCATTTCTTACATTAAACATAGCTGCACCACCGTTATAGGCACCACATACCATTCTATTTTGAACATTGTTAACAGCCTTTTGACAGTCACGCAGATAGATATAATGACCAAAACCTAGAACACGACCAGCTCTTCGTGAGTAAACTACAGCACCACCATTTTGTGCTCCACAAACCACACCACGGTTTGCACCTCGAACAGCTTTTACACAGTCAGCAACTGATCCCCACCAGCCGAATCCAACTCTTTGATCTTTTCTAGCATCGAAAACAACAGCGCCACCATTTTCAGCACCGCAAACAAAACCACGAGTCATGGATGCAACCATGTCTCTGCAATCTCCGCGGCGACTAAAATAACCTGAACCATAAAAGCGACCAGACTCATAATTGTAGACCTGCCAACCTTGTAGATAAGGACGACAACCGACATCTAAAACTCTGTCATTATTTTGCATTCTCATTTCCCCAGTGCCTGCGAAGACTTCGCTTCCACTAAGGGCAATCAATAGTACGATAATTGAACCTAAAACTTTCATAACCTCTCCCATTACCTTCAAACCCCATCAGCCTGTCATAATAAACAAGCCTTAGTCCAGGTGTATCGATTTGATATGATCTGGGCAAGATTGAAGTTGTGAGAGATAAATTTTGCAGAATCTTAATCCCATATTAGAGCTAACATTTATGACTCGGGGCGATATTTCTCTTTTTTGCAGACTAGACTCAAATAGATTTCAGTTTACTCCGAATTAAACCTTGGAGGCAGAACATGGAATATATCCCTCAAAAAGTACTCATCGTAGATGATTCAATAATGGTTAGATCAGAGCTTAGGGACATCCTAGAAGACCTAGGCGTGCCTGAGATCAATGAAACTGATGATGGCGACAAAGCTCTACAAATCATTTCTTCTGCCGAACCTAGTTATGATTTAGTTTTACTCGACTGGAACTTACCGAAATTCTCTGGTCTTGATGTGCTGATCGCATGTCGCAAGAAAATGAATCTTGCTGACTTACCAATTGTAATGGTGACTGCAGAGCGCGATAAGCAAGAAGTCGTTCGTGCCCTTTCAGAAGGCGCTTCTGGATATATCGTGAA
>CAZFYV010000428.1:0-2385 GCA_964523195.1 uncultured Pseudobdellovibrionaceae bacterium | reverse complement strand
AGAAATTCCAAACGCAACAAGAATTATTGGAGATCGAAAATCCCCTTCAGACCTGGAGTCGGCAGCCAAGCAAGGACCATTTGACATCATTTACGATCAAATTTGCATGGACGCCTTTGATGCGAAGCTTGTGGCAGACCATCTGATCGACAATTGCAGTCACTACATTATGACATCGACTCAATCTGTCTATGATGAGGGTGCACTCCACAAAGAAGAGTCCATAACAGTTGAGCTCGACGAACCCAGTAAACTTATAAAGTCGAGCCAAAACTACGGATTGGCAAAAAGACAAGCGGATCAATTTCTGCTAGCACATTTTTTAAAGAAATCTACGACACTTCGAATCCCAATAGTTCTCGGAATCAATGACTACACAAAAAGACTTCATTGGCATATCGAAAGAAACATAAACAAAGAAACCGTTCACTTTCCGAACCTCGAAGCAAAAATAAATTTTATAAGAAGCGAGGACCTTGTAGAAAAAATGATTCTCTTGGGAGAAATAGATTACAGAGGAGCCATTAATTTATGCTCTGAAGAGCCTATCGTTTTAAAAAGTCTTTTAAAACTCATTGAAGCCCACACCAATCAGAAATTTGAATTTACCAACTCACCTGACAATGGGGCTCATTCACCTTTTGGTATTACCAACACTTGGACAATGGATGTCTCTAAAGCTAAATCTCTTGAGCTGATACCCCCTCCGCTAGAGGACTGGCTTCCACCACTGATCAGTAAGTTAGGCGACGAAATTAGAAAATCACTATGAAAAATGGACAATAATAAGACTCTTGAAATTCTCTTTTTGACTTTTCTATAGCTGTTCAGTAATTCTTAAACTATATGAGATATCTATTTGTTATTTTTGCCTTTTTAAGCTTTTTTGAGGTGACCTCTGCGTCATGCAATAACTACGAGGAATTCACTACGGAATCACCCAAGGTCACAGTTCGTAAATACTCTGCCAAGAAGTCTAATGATTCCAATCGAGCCATTATCGTGCTTCCACCAACAGGCGGAGTTACTTTTCTAGAGGCAAAATATGCAAAGGCATTTTGCAGAGATGGTTTTGATTCCTATATCGCTGTTGAATGGGAAGGAATGAACGAGGAAAGTCTCGAACTTTCAATTCACAATAAACTTTTGAGTTTAGGGCAATCGGCTATTGATTCAGTTATACGCTCAATCGATAGCAAATTTATTGGCATCCTAGGTACTAGTGTTGGCGGTATTCATGCCGCTACCGCAGTTGGTAGGTCAGCAAAAATTCAAGCGGCCTTTGTTATCACTGCAGGAGCTCCAGTCTCCTCAGTTCTCGCCTACTCCGAACTGGATAAACTGTCCGAAGTGAGAAACCTTCGCCAAGAAAAGTTTGGATTTAACAACTCTGATGAATATGCTCAGGCCCTTAACCAAGCCATAAAGATGGACCCCTTAGCATTCCTTCCGGGCACAAAGGGTAAATGGCTGGGTATGTCAATTGGCACTTCAGATACAGCTGTGGAAAGCAAAACCCAGCTAGATCTCGAAAAGGCCTGGAATCCCCAGGTGGTTTTTAGATTCAAAAATGATCATCTAATGTCCATTGTAAAAACTTGGTGGTTCCACAAGCATGAGATCGCCATATTTTTCAATAGAGCTTACTCAAGCTGGAATTCTGATTCAGTTTCGAACGCTAATTGACGCAAATCTTTAATTTGAAACTTCTTTTGCCTTAGATTCGTCCTAGAAGTAAACCTCACCTAGGAGGATTCTATGGCTAAATTAACTTTCCTTATTTGTTGCGGACTATTAATTTCATTCAGTTCATTTGCGGATCAATCCATCCCACCTTCAGTTTCACTTCCAAATGATGCGAATTCGATTCGACCCATTTCTGGTGAAATCTATTTAACAACTGAAATGTGTCCCAAAGATGCAGTATGCGTTACGAACGGCACTCGTATTCATTTGAAGTTCATGATGCATGGTTGTGTTGACGAGTTTGGTGTTTTCGAGTGGAACTTCGATTCTGACTCTAATCACCTTGTTATTATGGCAACCAATGTTCATAGAGAACTCTCAAAAAATATTGTATGTCTGGAGCAGAATATAAAATATAAAACTATTGATCTTATTGGACATTATCCAAAGATGATTCATGTAACTTATCTTGGTACCAATACAGTATCGGATATTCAATTGCCTGTAGTACAAAACTAAAAAGGATTTGAACCAATGATTTTAAACAACATCGAAACAATTCCAGGTAAAAAAGTCATTGAACACTACGGACTCGTTCAAGGCTCTACAATTAGGGCAAAACACGTTGGAAGAGATTTTGCTGCTGGAATAAAAAATATTTTTGGAGGAGAACTAAAAGGTTATACCGAGCTTCTTCAG
>CAZFYV010000427.1:0-2405 GCA_964523195.1 uncultured Pseudobdellovibrionaceae bacterium | reverse complement strand
GTATAGGTTCCATTGCAAAGTGTTTCAATTTCGACTAATCCCGCCTCTTCATCTTTGATAGCGTCAAATGAGTTATTAAGTAGGTTTAAAAGAACCTGAGATATTTCAGATGGCTTACAAACCATATTCAGTTCCGTTTTTGGTGTTTTATACAAAAGAACCTTATTGTGGTTGATAAATCTTTCTTTCACCAAGGACATTGCATCTTCTACTATTTCTGTAACGGGGCTATCGATGTAGGGATCTCTTGAAGCATCTCGAGAAAAACTTCGTAAACTCTTTACGATATCCGCAATGCGTTTTGTGGTTTTCTCAATTCGCAAGGCCGTTTTCGCTAATTTTTCAGGACTAACTTTATCTGGGTTGTTATGAAGTCTTGAGAGCTGATTAGATAGTCCTTGAATAATAGCCAAAGGATTATTTATTTCATGTGCGATATTTCCAGATATTTCACCGAGAGATGCAAGTTTAGAGCTTTGTAATAGCTGAAGAGTCATGGTTTCACGGTCTTGACGTAAATAATAAGACTGCGTGATATCTTGAACGGTTCCTGAAAGATGTTCCAATCCATTTTCCGCTACTGGATGCCCTTGAATATGAACTTTTTTATTTTCTCCGTTTATAGTTTTAATCGAGTATTCGTGGTCAAAACTTGATCGATTTTCATGTGCGAACTTCATGTCCTTTAAGAGTTGTTTGCGATCTTCCTCAGGAAAGCAGGCGAGCACCTTTTCTTTGACGTCTTTTTGGTTCTCTAAGCCGAAAATCTTATTAATCCCTTCAGATATTCGTAAGCTGTCGTTGGGGAAGTCATAAGACCAAGCACCAATCTTGGCTATTTCTTGCATTTCAGAAAGAATCATTTCGTTTTGAATTTCTTTGGTGATGTCTCTGGCGGATGCGAAAACCTTGTTTGCACTAAAATCAGTTACGGAAGACCAAGAAAGATAGCGATAAGAACCGTTTTTATGCTTATAGCGGTTTATAAAGCGAATAGCTGGGTCGGAGGCCTTACATTTAGAATATTGATCAATGGTTTTTTGTATATCATCCGGATGGACGAAATCCATGAATGGTTTTGCAAGGAGTTCACTTTTTGTCCAGCCCAAGCACTCGGACCACTTATTATTTATTACTTCAAAGTTTCCTTCAAAATTTGCGATACAAAACATATCAGTGGTTACTTCAAAGAATGATCGAAATAAACTTTTATCAATGTCCTTCTTAGTCTCCATGGAGGCACAATACAGGCATTTATAGGTCTACAAATAGTGAAAAGATTTTAAAAGCTCTGATAACACGTGGCATTAGGCGGGTGTCTGGTTGTGGGACCACTCTACGGCTGGTATTCCCTGTCTCTGTATTTGGAGGTTAATATAATGTTAAAGATTCTTGTTTCTATGGCCGTAGCTTTTGCTTTGGTTGGATGTACTGATAGTGGTAGTAAAAACGCCGAAACCAGTCCTAAAGCGCTAGGATTAGCGCCTATTCTTTCAAAAAGTGAAGCTGAGCTTAGGTATAATCAGGTTTCAGAGGTTAATTACAATTTAACATTTGATTTAAATAAAGAGTCTAAAGAGTTTAAAGGCTCTAGTGAAATTTCATTTAAATTAAATAAAAAAGGTAAGTTTTTGCGAGTCGACTTCTTCGGTGGAAAAGTATCGCGATTACTTCTTAATAATCAACCATCCGAGGTGGACTACAATGATCATTATCTAAAAGTACCACTGTCTTCACTTAAAGAAGGCATGAATACGATGAAAATAGATTTTACTGCTCCGTATTCGTCTGATGGTGCAGGTCTTTATAGGTTTGAAGACAAAGAGGATGGAGCAGTTTATTTGTATACTGATCTCCAGCCATTCGATGCTAACAAGGTCTTTCCTAGCTTTGACCAACCAGATCTTAAGGCCACATATACGATGGAAGTTAAAGCTCCAAAAAATTGGAAAGTTGTAACTTCAGTTTTCGAATCAAAAACTGAAGAGACGGGCGATTTTAAAAAATGGACCTTTCCAAAATCTGCTAAATTTAGCACTTACATTTGGTCTCTTCATGCGGGGCCATACCATGTCTGGGAAGATAAGACTTATAAGATTCCATTGCGTTTGTTCGCGAGAAAAAGTTTAAAGCAATACATAAAAGTTAATGATTGGTTTACAGCGACTAGGCAGGGCTTTGATTTCTTTAATGCCTATTTTGACTACGAATATCCTTATATCAAATATGATCAGCTTCTCGTGCCAGATTTCAATGCGGGGGCAATGGAAAATGTCGCTGCTGTTACATTTTCTGAGCGATTTATTTCACGAGGTGAGAAGACAAGAAAACAAAGAAGAAGGCTAGCAAGTGTAATTCTCCATGAAATGGCTCACATGTGGTTTGGTGATCTAGTTACCGCTAAG
>CAZFYV010000426.1:0-2430 GCA_964523195.1 uncultured Pseudobdellovibrionaceae bacterium | reverse complement strand
GTTTGCAAAACTCTTATTATACTTGTGAAGTAAACTTCGGCCGTCCCAATCGGCGTCGAATCCGTCGAAATAGACGAGAAATTCTTTATTTATCTTTGGACCAATTCGAACGATTGAGACTTGCTTTCCATCTAAAGACTTGTAGGTGACGACTTTTCGCGACAAATCCTTTAGTACCGATTGGATTGTTTCGTTCGATTCTACCTTGGCTTCAATTTTGTTTTTGGTTGAGGAGATATTGCGTTTGAACTCTGTCTCATTCTGTTGAGGCTTTATCTCTGAAGATGGACTCTGTGAAACAGTTGAATCTTTATTTATACTTACAGTGTTCTTACTTATGTTTCCTGTTTTGGCAGGAGGTGAAGCTTGTCCGGAATGGACTGGATCTGTACTAGCTTGGGAATTTGCATTTTTGGCTTTGTCTTGCAAGCCAAGAATTACAATTATCATAAGACAGACCATAGCAATGGCTCCGGCCATTCCTGTGATGATCTTCGGGGTGAAAAAATTGGCCGAAGACTTTTTGGCGATGTCCTTAAGTTTTGAGCGGGCGGCCTTAAACTCACCGATAGCTTTGATTAGGGCTTCTTTAGAAATTTTGAGTTTAGGTTTAACGTCCATTCTGATTGTCGCATCAGAGTCAAAGGTATTAACTTCTTCTTCATGACAAGCTGCCATTGAGATTATAATTCCAATTTCTCGGGTCTTGAAGCCTTCTGATAGAAGTTTGAGTCGAATCGACTCTTCGTTAACGATTTGTGCTTCTGGCCTACGATACTTTGAGAATTGTTCGAGCTCATCACTGAAGCTTACTTTGTCTAAATCACTTGTTACCTCAGCGAGACTCTTGTAGCGATCATCGACATTTTTTTCTGTCATTTTCATCACGATGTCGACTAAGTCTCGTGGCAAGACTTCTAAAGATTCTTCATCGAATTGAAGAGCTTTAGATTCAATGTTTCTCATTGTCTGATAATGGTTATCTTCATAAAAGGGATGCTCTCCCGTTAACATAAGATAAAGTAGTACTCCGAGAGAGAAAATATCTGACTGGTATGAAACAGTTCCACCAACCACAACCTCAGGAGCACAATAGGAAAAAGTCCCTACAAAATGTCCGGTCAGAGTTAGTGTCTTTTTGTCGGTGTGAAAGCTCTTTGCGATGCCAAAATCTAGAACTTTTGCGCGGCCATCTTTGTCTAGAATAATATTTTGAGGTTTAATATCCCTGTGAATAATTCCTTTTTCGTGGGCCGCAAAGAGTCCCTCAGCTATTTGCTTAAAAACCTTTACAGCTTCGAGAATTCCAAAACCTCTGCTTTTTATGATTTGGTCGAGAGGCTTGCCGTCTATATACTCCATAACAATATAGTGTGTGTCTTCAGACACGCCCAAATTGTAGATTGAAACGACATTAGGGTGATTAAGAGTCGCTAGGATACGACCCTCTTGATAAAATCGCTCGAGCTGAGTTTTATCTTCGAGTCTATCAGGTAATACAGTTTTTATGGCGACCTGTCTTTGCAGGGCGTGATCATAGCCGAGGTAAACCTCACCCATTCCACCTTCGCCGATTTTTGACTTTACTTCATAATTTTGGAGCTTTTGTCCGCCTCTAAATCCCATGAACGCCTCCATTAAACAGTGTAAACGAATCTATTTGTTGGCACTTGAGAGAAGACGTTCAGAATTAAAAAGCCTGGCCAAAGTCCAGCTATTTTGACTTATTTTGAGCCTTACACTTCTTAGCTTTAAGGCCCTTCAGCTTCCCTTTTTCGATTAGCTGAGCGCAGCTATTATCAAAAAGATAACTGCCAATTGATGCCTTTTGTGCAATTTTTTCGGTCATCTGGTCGGGACACATCGTAAAGGCAATTTCTTTTGCTTGCTTGAGTGGGTCTCCATAGCTCGCTGGAAGACCTAATCCAGATATGACAGCAAGGTGTAAATCCTTGTCCGAACAGTCGGGTTTGTTCGATTTGAAGGCTTTATAAAAGAATTCAAGAGCACTCCAGTGGGTCATACGTCTGCGGGTCATCTTGGCAGCTTTCAGCATGTCGGCAGGATTTTTTTCAACCCATTCTTTAAGAGCTTCGTGACAGTAGCGTCCTGAACGATCTCGGGTATGGCAAAGATCGTAGTCATCAAGTTTTTCGAGAATAAATTTGCCATCTTTAAAAAGAAGGGCAGAGGCATCGTAACTAAAACTCGATATGGCGAAAGCGAGTAAACAGCATTTTAAGGTTAGATTTATAAATTTCACGTTTATTACCTTTCTTTTTAAAGATTGTCAGTGAGCCAAAGTTTAGCGGAATCAATACTGTTGAACTGGTTCATAGACGTATTGATGCTAATACTTGTATTTGAGGGTTTGGATACTTTGATATCCTCACTTTTAGTTTGACCGACTTTAACTTTTTTGTATTTCTT
>CAZFYV010000425.1:0-2452 GCA_964523195.1 uncultured Pseudobdellovibrionaceae bacterium | reverse complement strand
CCACACATCAGAATATGAAGATTAGTTAGACTCTTGCTGAGCCTTCTTGGCCTTATATTCTTTTGCTCTTACTTCTGCTTCACAAATTTCAACTTTTTCTCGATACTCATCTTCTCGTTTCTGTAATACTTTCTTGTATCCAACAAATCTTTTGATTCGATCTTTCAGGAATTCTTCAGAAACACCTGCGATTTTCTCATTCTCATCAATTCCAATTTTAAACTCGTCTTCTTTATCTGTGACTCGATCGATAGGCTCGGTCCACATTAGTTTTCCATCACCACCTAGCTCTGGAGAACTCAACTTAAGACGACATGCCTTCAAACTTCCATACATACCCTGGGAGCCGAACTTGCGACTACCGTAAACCTTGTCCTCAAGTCCATAGACTTCGTACTGCAGTCTCCTAAGCTCTTCAGCCATATTCACCTTTTTCTGAAAAACTAGGTTCCCATCTTTGACACCCACGGAACTGTCACCACTAACTTTTCCCTTGTTGTTCATATTCGTGTCGATCTTTTCTGCTTTATGCGGATTCGAAGAACACGCAATTCC
Organism: uncultured Pseudobdellovibrionaceae bacterium; assembly: GCA_964523195.1. Classification (GTDB taxonomy): domain Bacteria; phylum Bdellovibrionota; class Bdellovibrionia; order Bdellovibrionales; family JAGQZY01; genus JAUHWN01. Next base: position 1,897 of record CAZFYV010000425.1, on the reverse strand, counting down.
CAATATTAATAACGAGGACAATAGCAGTTTGTTGATAATCATCTTCATGGCAGCCTCCATCTATTTAGTTAAAGGTACGACACACCTGGTTCACTCTCCAACCACTGTCGCAAAGCAATACGATTTCTGCCCGTAATCCCATCACTTCAGATCTAATAGTGAAGAAGTTAGGGGCAAATTTCAATTTATTTAAGTTTAAAACAGCGGCTCTTTGATCCATCTTTGGAACCTGAAATTCGTCTCAGAAAGGGATTCTAAATAGCTGAAACTACTAATTTAATCTGAGTATACCGATAAGGAGAATAAGGACGAGTAGACACAACCAAGGAATGAAACATGAAGTCTTTTTATCTTACCGCCTGCGTGCTGATTATTTTGAATTTCTGGACTCCTGACCTAATGGCTCAGTATCGGTTTAATCCAGGAGAAAAGTCGGCCAAGAAAGAAATGTCTCGCTGGAGCCTATCCCAATGGCTCGAACAAAAAAACAACATCAAGTTAATGGATTATTGGTTGAGCTTCAACTCTCCCAGTCCCTATGAGTTCTACTTAATAGGTGGACATGCGGATAACAGAATCAAGTTTGAAGGACTGACTAACTACCAAGAAAATCGGGACCGCGTAAACTATGGATTCGGCGCCTTCGCACACATAGTTGGGATCGAAGGAGACTTTGTTGACCGAGGTAAAGGCTTTACCGATTGGACCACTCAGTTCACTCTCAAGCTTCTCGGTCACTCGATTCAAGGGACTCACTTCAATCTTCATTATGGAATAAAAAATTTTAGTGGGGGCGGTGATAAGGTGAGCAATCAATACGGAGCAGCTAGCCTGAGTCTCTACCTATTAAAGTTTTTTGGGATCAGAGGACTCTACCGACAATACTTTGAGGCTGAGAGCGACAGCCAGAGTAAAGTTAAAGGAGACAGAGTTGAAGGCGGAGCCTTCATCGATTTTAGTTTTATTAGGCTTTACGGCAATTGGTATCAAGAAAACGTGGAGACTGTGATTATAACTACAGATAAGACAGAGCGAACAGACGAAGGAATACAGTTTGGTTTGCAGTTGTTTTTCTAAAAAAACCCGGCTTCTGAGATTGAAACCGGGCACAAGCGAGAGTGATACTACCTACACATCCTGAGTAGGTTAAGCCTTATGAGACTTAAGACTAGTCTAGCATGATTCAAAAAATGGCAAAGAAGAAGCTGACGAAGAATTGCCAGGGTGATCCTAGAGGATTTCAATTATCATTTTGAGACAGCCTGAATATTGGTTGAAAGGCAGCTTCTATTCAGTCATTTACAAAATGTTGTAATTGTTCATTATTTCGACATTGATTGCTCGTCAATCAAGCACCTATTCGCAGACAGATTCCCGCCTTTTTGCACTAGTCCTTTGGGACTTTTCTTAAATCACGAGTCAGTTTAGAAACTGAAAGGCAAGCCAATGTATCACACTCAAAAAAGCGAACTGCGACCACTTAGCTTTTTAATTATTGTTTTCTTCGTCGCAATTCTGCCCTCTATGAGTTTCGGTACTTTCTGTGAATATCAATTTCAACCCAAAGCTCCGCGACTCGTTTCTGAAAATCCATTATTGCAAGAAGAAGTCTTTAGCGCTGCTTTCATCGATTTTCAAAATGTCACACCTGAGAACCTGGATTCTGCCGCCAACGAATACATCGCCTATGGCAACGAGCTCATCAAACTTATGGAGAATGAAAACACCCATTGGGACTACGCCCTAGTCAACGACTTTGCCAACCAACTTTTTCAGTGGCCCAACTTTCTAAGTTTCTTGGCTCATTCCTACGCCCATTTTTATCGAATTGATGAAGACTTAGAACGCGTTGGTTTATCGGTCGCCTCTCGCCTAGAAACGTTCATTGATCAATTGG
>CAZFYV010000424.1:0-2456 GCA_964523195.1 uncultured Pseudobdellovibrionaceae bacterium | reverse complement strand
CTCTTGAAATTTTTCCGGAGCCACTTCCGAATCAAAAATGAGGTTCGGCATACCAAAGAATTTTACTTGGGTGACCAATTTGCGAGCCATAAAAGCCGAAAATGAATTCATTTTATACATGATCACCAAAGGTTTTTCTAGCAAGCCAACCATTAGAGTCGCAGTACCAGAGGCACATAAAATCATATCAGCCATAGAAATCATACTCAGTGGCTCATCTTTAATAATTGAAATCTTTGTAGACGAATTCTCAACTTCAGTTTCAACGATTGACTCATCAAGACTAGGGGCTAAAAACAAAGCGAACTGTAAATAAGGATAATCTCGAGCTAAGAGCTCGGCGGTTTCAATTTGAGTTTTTAAATGATGCTTGATCTCCGAACGCCGACTTCCAGGCATTAACCCCAGAATAGGTGAAGTCGAGTTCAAATTGTGTTTTTTCTTCAAACCTTCAATAGCATCTTCAGAAAAGTATTTCGGATCGAGTTCATCTAAAACCGGATGTCCTACAAACTTAACATTTACACCATGCTTTTTATAAAACTCCTCTTCAAATGGAAAAAGAACAAGCATTTTACTGATATTCTTTTGAATCTGCTTTATCCGACCTGTACGCCACGCCCAAAGCTGTGGCGATATAAAGTAAACGACAGGAATTCCCTGAGTGTGAAGTTTTTTAGCTAATCTTAAATTAAAATCGGGATAATCAAGCAAAAGTGCACATTTGGGCTTCTTGCGCTTCGCCTCTTCTAGGAGGGAATAAAATACCTTTCGAATATTTTTAAACTCTCCAATGACTTCTTGTAGGCCCACAACAGCCATATCTTCAGATTTACCAAGGCGGCGGAAACCCACATCCTCCATGGCCTGATTACCGACACCAAAAGCATCTACTTTAAAATCATTTTGATTAAAAATTTCCAACAAACGCTGTGCATAGAGTGCACTCGACGCTTCTCCAGCAACAATCAGAATACTAGAGTCTTGATTGGATATCATTTCGAATTGATTCCGCCAAACTTAGAGCCTTGAGACCTGCTTCTCCCGATACGATACAAGGCTTATCATTAAGAATTGCATCGGCAAATGACTTTGTTTCATCGAGAAGAGCATCACCTTTTTCAAGATTCCAGGCATCGAAATCCAAAGGCAACTTACTCTCATCAAGTTCTTCACCGTTAAAGACCCAGTCTCCTACTTTACTAGTAAGATTAACTTCTCCGCTGCCAAAGTCGATGGACAAGTACTGATTCGATTGGAAAACGCGAAACTTTCGAGTCGCGCTCTGGGAAACTCGACTAGCAGTAACGTTCGCTATTGCACCGTTTTCAAACTCAAGGCGAGCATTAGCTATATCAACATACTCAGTTAGAACCGGAGTTCCTACCGCACTTACAGATTTAATTGGGCTTTTTACTAAAGATAAAATCACATCGAGATCATGTATCATTAAATCCAACACAACATCTACATCAACTCCCCTAGGCTTGAATGGGGCTAGCCGGTGACACTCAATAAATAGTGGTTTTTCAAGTTTTTGTTGAGCTGCCTGAAGAGCTTTATTGAACCTTTCCACATGGCCAACTTGTAGCTTCAGCTTTTTCTGTTTAGCCAATTCGACAAGTTCATTTGCCTGCTCAATAGTTGTCGTCATTGGTTTTTCGACATGAACATGCACACCTTTTTCTAAGAAGAACTTTGCAATCTCATAGTGTGTCCGTGTTGTCGAAGCTATTGTTACAGCATCAACCTTACCTACGAGCTCACTGTAATCAGAAAAAGCGGTACAACCGAGTTCGTCTGCAACTTCTTTAGCACGATCAGGGCTCGCATCACATACGCCAACTAAATTAAACTCATCCAAGGCCTTATACTTTTGCGCATGAAATCGCCCTAAGTACCCAACACCAACAACAGCACCATTTAATTGATTCATCTTGCTAACCCACGCTCTGAAGATTTAATAAAGCTCACAAAGGCTTCTACACCTTTAGACGGCTCACACTCTTTAGCGATTTTATCTAAAACTTCTTCGATTGTAAGATTTCCTTTTGTTAGGAATCGAATAGCTCTGCGTACACTTTCAACTTCTTCTTTGGTGTATCCAGCACGCTCCATACCTATTTGGTTGGCTGCGCGCATAACAGCATACTTGCCCTGGGCTATAGTATAAGGAGCAATATCTTTGTTTACAGCACTATCACCAGCAATATAAGCATGCTGGCCAATTCTAACGAATTGATTGATACAAACGACACCGCCAACCTTAACATCATCATCGATGATTACATGGCCTGCTAGCTGACAGCTGTTCGCCAGAACAATGCGATCACCAAAAATGCAATCGTGGGCCACATGGCTATAGGCCATGATTAAATTATCGTTCCCGATTTGAGTTAATCCGCCGCCCTTAACAGTTCCGCAATTAAGCGTTGCGCACTCCCTAATCTCATTAC
>CAZFYV010000423.1:0-2457 GCA_964523195.1 uncultured Pseudobdellovibrionaceae bacterium | reverse complement strand
GTACTCTATACAGATAGAGAGAAAACTTTCAAGATGACCGAGGCTAGCTCTTCACGAGTTGTCAGTCATCTGCGCGAGAAAAGAATTGTTTTACTCAAGCGATTAAGAAATGCATTAAAGAACCAATTAGAGGCGATAGCCCTCGAGATTGCTAAGACTGCAGATCCAAGGGCTTCCGATAGGCCCAAAGTTTTAAAGCGAGAGGAAGCGCGACTTAAAGATCAACTTGAGGGTTTAAGGAAGACTTTTAAGAAGGACCACCCTGAAGTGGTGTCCACTCAGAAAAAGCTCCGACAAATTCAAAAATGGCTAAAATCCAATAGAAAAGCGCAGCAGAGTGAGATTGAATCCACTTGGACGACCGTAAATCAACCCGAGGTGACGGCAAATCTGGATGTTTACGAAGGTCTACTTAAAAAATTTCACGATGTTAACGTTGCCATCGAATTGAACTCCTCTTCTGATGACGGCAATATAACGGTGGTAGAGTCGCCATTGATGCCGGCTTATCCTTTGTGGCCTAATATTCCTCAGTTTATTCTCTGGGGAGCTTTAGTTGGTATTTTAATCGCTGTATTTTCAATGTTGATAATTGATTTCTATACGAGTCAGATTTGGCAGTTAAATAAATTGAGTTCTGAATTGCGAGCTCCGAATTTTGGAAAGCTCCCCGCTTTAAAGTCAGATAGTTTAGCTATCAGCGAAAGCGTTTCTGAGCGCGACTTCGAATCGAGGGTTGATTCAGATGGACCAGTTGAGCAGTGATCAGCTACTTGCACTCAATAAAATAGGTGTCTATCTAGGATATATCTATTTCCTTTATTCGCTTACTTTTCTTATCTACTTGTTTTTTACTCCTCAAAAGAGACTTAGTAAGAAATACTTTGCCTTCGTTTCTTTTGTTTATCCCTTGGTTCTTGTATTAAATATTTACTTTTTAGGATTTGAAAATCTTCTGTTGTGTATTTGTCTCTCATTGTGCTTATCTCTTTCGATACTGGAGCCAGTTATTGCAGTAAGCTTTTATTTGAGTTTATTGGTGGTAAGACCATGGGAAATAATAGATAGTCCATTTCTAAGCATCTTTCCTCGGGGTGTGGCGATTATATGTCTGGTAAGTGTTATATTACATTGGGTTTCGATAGGAGAATTTGGTTTTAAAATTAACCGAAAGTTTACGCTTCTCTTGGGTTTCGCGGGGTTTTGCCTTTTGAGCTGCTTTCAGGCTCCTGAGGCACTGAGCCTTCAGATAGAAGTATTTATTCTGTTTACTCTCATCGTAATTCTGTGGATCGTTGTTTCTAGCGAGTTTCAAGACCCAAGGGCTTACAAGCTTTTGACTGCGACTTTGGCAATTTCAGGGGCATCGATTGCAAGCCTGGCGCTCGCTTACTCCTGGAACATGAGAAACCTCGAGGGATTTGTAGGACAGGGTGATCGCCTTTCAACATTTGGGCTTTTAGGGAACCCCAATGATGTGGCTGCTGTTGTCGTTATGACGATACCATTTATGATTGCCGGAATTCGAAAAAAGAAAATTGAGGTAATCAATTTATTGTTAATAGGGATTGGTCTAGGCTTAGCGGCTACGGTGATATGGTTAACTAAGTCGAGGGGAGCTCTATTATCTTTGATGGTCATGGTGGCAGTGTTTTTCTTTATGCGAATAAAGGGATACAAGTATTTGAAGGTATTTCTAATTGCTGCATTTTTACTTCTATTTCCGTTCTTAGTTTCTAAAATGGGTCGAAGTGCTTCGGATTTACAAGAGTCTCAAGTTAATCGGATAAATTACTGGCACGCCGGAGGGCGGATGCTTGTTGATCACCCAGTTCTAGGTGTGGGGTATTCTCAGTATCCTAAGAACTTCGAGAAATACGCACCAAGTCTAGAGTACGAATGGGGCGAGAGAACCGCGCACTCTTCTTGGGTTTTAGCCTTTGCTGAAACCGGGTTTCTAGGTGGAATGCTCTTTTTGGTTTTGTTCGGTCTAAGTGTAAAAACGGCCTATTTAAATAGGAAGGAGCGACCTGAGGTTTTTGTTTCACTCATTGGTTATATGGTATCCATGAGTTTCTTATCCCATACATATTTGATATTTCCCTATGTCCTGTTAATAGTGTCACAAATCAAGGTTTCGAAACCAAATGTAAAGCGTTACGGAGGCATACTCGCATCGCTTTTAATTTTACTAGTCTCAGTAGATTCGAAAGCCATCGATGTCTTTGAGCTATCCAACCCGAGTCAGGATCGCAAAATTCCACTAAATGAAATGCTAGCATTTGGAAACTCTGTAAATCAATTTTTGGTTGAGTTGCCTCAGAAAGCTAACTGCGCTCCTCTCAAGATTGAGTCGCCCAAAGGAGTTTCGGTCTCAGTTTCTCGATTGATTCCGATTAATGTGACTAAAAACAGTTACAAAGGTAGCAGATTGGGAGAGTATTACGACATACTAGC
>CAZFYV010000422.1:0-2468 GCA_964523195.1 uncultured Pseudobdellovibrionaceae bacterium | reverse complement strand
TCACCGGATAGAAACCCAAGTCTTTCGATGTAATTCGAAAGAAAGGACTAAAATTGGATTCCACTAAAGATCCTATTTTCAACCCTCAGCTTTGGAATGAAGTTGAGGGTTTTACCTTTCAAGATATAACTTATCACAGAGCTAAAAGCCAAAAGACTGTACGAATCGCTTTCAATCGGCCTGAAGTTAGAAATGCTTTTAGACCTCAGACGGTGGATGAGCTCTACAAAGCAATGCACCATGCCGCTGAGAGCCCTGATATTGGAACTGTGCTTTTGACAGGAAATGGCCCCTCACCAAAAGACGGTGGATGGGCATTTTGCTCAGGTGGCGACCAAAGGGTTCGCGGTAAAGATGGTTATCAATACGGTGACAAGTCTAAGCTTGGTCGTCTTCATATTCTTGAGGTTCAAAGACTTATCAGATTCATGCCTAAACCTGTAATTTGTGTTGTGCCTGGTTGGGCCGTTGGGGGCGGACACTCGCTGCATGTGGTTTGTGATTTAACTATTGCAAGTAAAGACCATGCAGTATTCAAACAAACCGACGCGGATGTAGCAAGTTTTGATGGTGGTTATGGTTCAGCCTATTTAGCTAAGATGGTCGGACAAAAAAGAGCTCGTGAAATCTTTTTCTTAGGTCGAAATTACAGCGCCGATGAGGCCCTTGAAATGGGAATGGTTAACGCCTCTGTCGCCCACAAAGACTTAGAGTCCACAGCACTCGAGTGGGCAAAAACAATTAATGAAAAAAGTCCGACAGCTATTAAAATGCTAAAATACGCATTCAACCTCACTGATGACGGCATGGTTGGACAACAACTATTTGCAGGTGAAGCGACACGCTTAGCTTATGGTACGGACGAGGCTCAAGAAGGGCGTGATGCTTTCCTCGAAAAAAGACCTCAGGACTATAGTAAATTTCCTTGGATTTTTTAAAAGACTAAATAGTTCAGACATAATTATTTGCAATCGTTAGAAGAACCCTTCCGTTGGATTTTAGTCCTAACTATATTGCATCATGTTCGCAGTTTTTTGAACTTCAAGCTCTTTGCCTCTTCGATTGTATCAAATCAAACCTTTGTCCCACCATCAGTATCTTTTCAGTTACTGAAATCTACCTAGTATATGCAAATAATGATAGCCTACTATCTATGAGTGACGGTCTATTCCAAGAATCCAGTCAGGATGGGAAAATTTTTGTTATCGCATTTCCTCAACACCTAAAAGAGGAACACGCAGCACTTTTAGATAAAGCAATTAAAGGCTGGTATCTGCGAACTGAATCTCTTTTTGTATTTAACTTAAAAGACTGCTTAGACTTGGATAAAGAATGCTGTCGCCAACTCCTTATTTTTATAAAAACGGTTAAGGGACAAGAAAAGAAACTCATATCCGTAAATGTTTCCAGCGGAGTTACCAAGAAGTTGAGAGAAAGCGGTCTCGACAGTGCTTTCAACATAAACAACGATATTCAATTAGGTTCTTAGAGGTAGAGTTATCATGGGTGAGAGTGAAGTACAGCAAGAGGACGTTAAAAAGCTAGAGGCAACTAGCGAAGAACACTCAGACAACCAATCGGAGTCTCAAGAAGAGGAATTTTTACCTTTACTAATAGCAGGAATCGATGAAGAAACAAAAACTTTCATAAGGCAAACTGTTCCCGATCATAGCTTGAAAGAGTTCACCAATGCTGACCAATTTCTCGATTCCTTTGAAGAGTTTGAAGAAGGAATGTTCTTGGCTTGTGTAGTCGGATCAGAGTTTGGAATTGACTTTGTAATGGAAGCCGCACAGCTCGTTAAATGCCAATGCCCAGACACCCCACTTTTTTATCTCACCCACAACAAATCAGACTTCAATTCAAAAATGGCGAAGAAAAACGGATTCGATGAAGTTGGCCTCTTTCCTTTAGATAAAGATATGATCAAAGAGAAGCTTCTATATATTTCTTGGCCAGAGAGCCTTGGGGTAAGAGCTTATAAACCTGTTAAAATTTTTGATCTATCCGGAGAGGCTCAGCTCGATTTCGACACTTTTGTTTACCTTCCGCTAAACAAAAAAATGATTCAATTTGGAAAAACTGGCAAACAGCTTGGAACTGATCGTGTTGAAAAACTCAAATCTAAATCTAAAAGTAACGTATATATACACAAAGAGGATCAAGAAAAATTTTTTGACCACGCAGCTACTTGGCTTAAAGACGTAAATAATTCCACGGCAATGACAGAAACTGAGCGGACAGAAAAACTAGAGTCTGCAATCAAATCTATCTTTGTAGATATTTTTGATACTTCTGATAAATCAAGTATGAGTGGTGGTGCTGGATTAATTGATACCTGTAAAAACATTGTTTCAACCTATATTACTGGCAATAGTAATGTCAGCTGGTACCAACAAATGCTTTCTGCATTAGGTGGACAGGCAAAAGGCTTTTACAGCGCTTCTGAAATCTCAACCATTTCTGCT
>CAZFYV010000421.1:0-2474 GCA_964523195.1 uncultured Pseudobdellovibrionaceae bacterium | reverse complement strand
GCAAAGACGCAGTATTTTCTTATGGTCTCGATGAGCAAAGTCAGAGACTTGAAAATACTGGGTCTTTGCTGGATTTTCCAAATCCAGGAATATCTATAATAGTTACCGTATATTTTTTTGAAAATAAGGGGATTAAAAAACGCCAGGTGAAAGTCGAGGCGCCGATACCATGAAGAAGCACTAGATGTGGCCCCTTTCCGGTCTGTAGATAATGAATTGTAAAATTCTCCACACTCGCAAACTGACTCTCGAGACTGTCAAAAAACTCTAGTGTAGAGCTAGGAGGAAGTTCTGACTTTTTAGATAACAGCTTCCAGCTCGCATACGTTATTGCGGCTAAACCTATGACTATCAATACTACCCAGTACCAGCTCACTTAAAACTCCATTATCTAGTCAATTTCAAGAAAGCGGCAAAAAGTCATATGGCCTGTGGTTTCGTATTTCTTAAGTTGATGTCTTCTTAGATGAAGATAGGCTGGAAAACCTAGAGTGCAAGTCTCATCTGACGGTTTGAAGTGACTGCATTGTTCACAGCAATACATCATATTGTCTTTATGGAAATCTCTTGGGTGAACCCGGTCAGCGATAACGCTTCTTCGACTTGAAGAAAAGACCTTATTTTGCGCCATTGACAAACCTCCAAAACGACTCATCTTAAAAGAGATAGGAACTGATGTCATGGTTGAAGTGACATCAAATAACTAAGTAATTTGAGGGTTTTATGACTGACATTGATAAAATGACAAGAAAAGCTCAGGAGGCCATGCAGGCTGCAGCTAAAGCAGCTGAGTCTAAAGGACATCCCTCAGTTGAACCGGAGCACCTCATTTTAGAGGTTCTTCGCCAAGAAATGGGTATAGTTCCCAGCCTATTTTTCAAGGCCGGTGTAAATACACAGGCTTTGATTGATGACCTCACTGAAACCATTAAAAATTATCCGTCGGCAAGTGGTTCGACGACTAAGACCTATGCTGGTCAGCGCTTAGTAAACTTATTTGATAGATCAGAAGAAGTTGCTGCTGGTATGGGTGATTCGTTTATATCAACCGAGCACTTCATTTTAGGCCTGGTAAAGGCCAAAGATCACCAACTTCTTGAGGTTCTTTCTAAGTACGGTTTTAATAAAGATAAGTTTCAAGAAGTTCTCGATGAATCTCGCGGAGGTGAAACCATCGACACCGATAACCCAGAGGCACAATTCGATGCACTCAAAAAATATGGACGGGACCTTACCGAACTTGCCGCCGAGGGTAAGCTTGATCCAGTTATTGGGAGAGATGATGAGATAAGACGAACTATTCAAGTTTTATCTCGACGCAAAAAGAATAACCCTGTGCTCATCGGTGAACCGGGAGTTGGTAAAACAGCAATCGCTGAAGGTATGGCCTTAAGAATCGTTAACGGAGATGTTCCAGAAGTTCTTTTTAATAAAAAGATAGTGAGTCTAGATATGGGGGCTCTCGTAGCAGGAGCTAAATATCGCGGTGAATTTGAAGATCGCTTAAAAGGTGTCATTAAAGATGTTTCGGCAAGTGCCGGGCAAATTATTCTATTTATCGATGAGCTGCATACATTGGTTGGTGCTGGAAAGACTGATGGCGCCATGGATGCCGGTCAGCTTTTAAAACCAGCATTAGCTAGGGGAGAGTTGCGAGCCATTGGAGCTACAACTCTAGATGAATATAGAGAGTATATTGAAAAAGACAAAGCTTTAGAACGTCGCTTTCAGACTGTGTTTATAGAAGAGCCTTCTGTTCAAGATACAATTACAATCTTGAGAGGATTAAAAGATAAATACGAGGCTCACCACGGAGTTCGCATTAAAGATTCTTCAATAATTGCGGCTGCGGAGCTTTCAAATAGGTATATTACTTCAAGGTTCTTACCAGACAAGGCCATAGACTTAATAGATGAAGCAGCTTCTAAATTGAGTATTGAAATCAATAGTGTCCCTGTTGCACTTGATCGCATTCGTCGACGTATTATGGAACTACAGGTAGAGAGAGAAGCTCTTAAGAAAGAATCTGATGAAGGCTCTATCGAACGATTGGGTGTTATTGATAAATCGTTGGCCGATCTTCAAGAGGAAGAGCGAGAATTCAAGGAGCGGTGGGAAAAAGAAAAGAGTGTCGTCACCAATTTAAAAACGTCAAAAAAGCGCATCGAAGAATTGAAAGTTGAAATAGAGCAAGCAGAACGCTCTGGAAATCTAGAAAGAGCCGCTCAAATTAAATACGGGGAACTACCGGAGCTCGAAAAAAATGTGAAAGAAGCTGATGAACGCACGGAGAATCTAAAAGATTCATCTTCAATGATCAAAGAGGAAGTCGGTCCGGATGAAATTGCGGATGTGGTTTCCAGATGGACAGGTGTTCCCGTAACAAAGATGTTGCAAAGTGAATCTGACAAGCTTCTAAATATGGAAGAAAATCTAGGCGAACGAGTTGTCGGCCAGAACGAGGCATTGAAGGC
>CAZFYV010000420.1:0-2507 GCA_964523195.1 uncultured Pseudobdellovibrionaceae bacterium | reverse complement strand
TTGGGCCTGAGCCTTGGCCTTTGTAATAGTAGTCGAGAAACTTTTTCGCCTCTTCTGCGGTTGGCTTTTCTGACTCTTGCGCTAACGAGTTTGCGCCCGCAAATAAAATTACAAGGGTCATGAGAAATGTACGAGAGAAAGCTCTTGTTGCCAAATTCATAGGTGTTCTCCTTACTATATTGCCAGTTTGACAGAATTCAGATTGATGTCAAAGCAAGGGTTCGCATTAGGTTAAGGAATTAGTAGACCAATGTCTTATGCCTTGGTCGTCACAAGCTTTGCGCACGAAACTTTGATAGACAGGTCTCCTAAATGATTGATATTATAGGGACTTAGAGCTAGTCGGAAAACGAGTTTTTGACCATACAAATTTGAATTAGGCGCGGATTACATGTCAGACCCTGAGAAAAAGATTGAGCTATCAACTAAACTTCAAGATTGTAGTTTGGAAATTATGAGATCAATCATTAAGGGAGTTCATATCGATTCTGAAGATATGAAAGAGCCTCCTGTCAGTCTTGCAGGTCACTGGGCGACCATGATTCATATGGAGTCCAAAGCATCTAAAATGCAGTTTGTTTGTGCCTTTCGTGAAGAAGAAGTCGCTCCCTATGCTGAAGAAATTTTTAAAAAACAAGGTGAGGTTAATCTCACACTGGTTTTAGATATGATGAAAGAATTTTGTAATCAAACCGGCGGGTATATCAAGCATATCATTCAAATGGGTAAAGGGAGTTATGTATTAAGTGTTCCTTTTGCTGCTCAAGCGAATAATATCCCTGATCTGACAAATATTTCTTCTGGTGATTTTGAACAAATCTGGTGGAAAGTTTCAGCGCCCAACCTTACTTTGTATTGCAATTTTCAAAGTATTTATCCAGAAGGTGATGGGCATCTTCTTTATTCTTCTCTATGAAGTTTTATTATTCGGATCACTTCCCAATTCCACTTCCAGAGGGCCATCGGTTCCCGGCTAAAAAATACGAGTCCCTACGGCTTGCTTTAATTGAAGAAGGAATCTTAAGTAGAGATCACCTTTTTGAGAGCCCTATTGCCGATGAAGAAACGTTATTAGTTGCCCATTCAAAAGAGTATATTGAAAAAATCAAAACAGGAAATTTAACTCGCACGGAACAAAATAGAATAGGTTTTCCGTGGAGTGAAGATTTAGTTAAGCGAGTCTGTGCCACCGTGGGAGGCACTGTAGAAGCGGCTAAGACGGCTTTGGATATTGGTTTTTCTGGGCAGTTAGCAGGTGGAACTCATCACGCCCATAGAGATTTTGGGGCTGGTTATTGTGTGTTTAACGATCAGGCCATTGCTGCATTGGTTATGTTGAATGAAGGTCTGGTCGATCGCGTTTCGGTTTTAGATGTGGATGTCCACCAGGGTGATGGTACGGCTGCAATTCTAGCAAATGAACCTCGGGTTCAGGTGATCAGTCTTCACGGCGAAAAAAACTTCCCCTTTCGGAAGTATCCAAGTGACTGTGATTTTCCTCTGCCAGACAAAATGGAAGACGATGATTATCTAGAAGTTCTTTCTGAGGCCCTAGAGGTGTTGGGGAGTTTCAATCCTGACTTGGTTTTATACCAGGGAGGAGTTGATGCCCTGATCGATGATAGTATTGGGCGTTTGAACTTAAGTTTCGAAGGAATGTTTCTTCGTGACTTAACTTCTTTTGAGTACTTCAAGTCTCGAGATATTCCCGTGGCTTTGGCGCTTGGTGGAGGCTATTCAAAACCCATTGATGCCACAGTTAAGGCGAATGTTGGAACCTACCGCGCACTTAAAAAAGTGTTTTTTGAGTGATTACCAAAAGAATCGAGCTTCACAAAAGCTTGTAAAAGTTTTATCTGGGATTTTATGTAAGTCATTTGGTCCCTTAAACATTCCAGGCCTTAGATCCTCTGAAAATAGAGTTTCAATATAGAAAGATCTAACTCCCTTAGGTAATGACAAGTAATAGGAAATAGAAATTCCATGGTAGGTCGTCTCTGAGCCATTGTATCCAGTTTGAATTAATATAGCATTGGGGCTGAGGACCAAAGAAAGTTCCTCCAACACATCGGCAAGTAGGGAGGCTGGGTCTGGGTGGTCGAAGTGGACTTGAGTACGATCAATCGAAGTTGCGTATTTAAGAATGTTTCCGATTTCAACCACTGATAGTCTTTTGCCTGAAAGAAGTAATTGGTCAGTTAATGATTTAACGTCTTGAATGTTGAGCATGTCCATTTGTAAAGCTGATACCTTCTTAGAAGATGCGATTTTTTGTACATGCCTTAATTGCTCCTGCTGATTAAAATAGAGATCTAAATGATCGTATTCACCATTGAGGATGCGGTAACCCAGTGTGGTCTTAACGAAGTTAATATCGTATTCCCAATGTCGATCAAGAGTTCCGTTGAGTAATGTGGACCAGGTTGAATACTCATCTGGAGTTAAATACCGACTGATATCGGCGTGACCAAGACGTTGATTCTGATAACTCGTCACACTTCCTGGTT
>CAZFYV010000419.1:0-2509 GCA_964523195.1 uncultured Pseudobdellovibrionaceae bacterium | reverse complement strand
CAAAAGTGTTCCCAGACCCAAAACATATGGCCACCATTCAGGATCGACTCACTCAAAAGCAACTTCTAGATAGATACAAAATTCCCACTTCTCCTTGGAGAGACGTAGATTCCTGGGACGATTTAGAAGAAATTGGTTCAGATCTTGGATATCCTTTTGTTTTGAAAACAAGACGATATGGCTACGACGGCTATGGAACCATTATTGTTAAAAACAAAAGACAAATTGAAACTCTGAAAAACCAAGACTATCCTGAATTCGGCTTTATTGCTGAACAGTTTATCCCCTTCAAGAGAGAATTGGCCGTTATGATTGGCAGAAATCGAAGTGCTGATTTAGTGACTCTCCCATGGGTAGAAAGTTATCAAGAGGACTCTAGATGCTTGTGGGTCAAGGGCCCCATTAAGTCTGAATCAACAAAGTTCAAATCATGTCTGCGAAAAATAAAGCAATTGATGAACAAAGAAAAATACGTCGGAATTTTAGGCTTCGAGTTATTTGATACCGGAAAAGAGCTTGTTATCAATGAACTGGCTCCTCGAGTACACAACTCTGGCCACTATTCTTTGAATGCACTTATCGAAAACCAGTTTACTGTTCATATCAAAGCTATTTTTGACCAAAAATTTTCGAAACCAACCCTAACCTCAAAAGCATTTGCAATGTATAACCTTCTAGGGTCCGGAAAAAGTGTAATGTCATGGAGTAATCCAAGTGATGTTCACCTTCACTGGTATGGCAAAAGCGAATCGAGAAAAGGGCGAAAGATGGGACATCTTAATTCCACTGGATCAACGACCAAACAGTGTCTTGATACTCTTAAACGAGCTCGGAAGGAATTTAAAGTATGAAGAGAAAACCGGTTGTGGGAATCATCATGGGAAGTACTTCAGATCTTAAAGGCATGAGCGATGCTACTGAATTACTTGAAAAGTTTAATGTTCCCTACGAAATCAAAGTGGTCTCTGCCCATAGAACACCGGAGTTAATGGCAAGGTATGGTAAATCCGCTCACTCTCGAGGATTAAAAGTCATTATCGCAGGAGCAGGTGGGGCAGCTCACCTTCCGGGAATGGTGGCGTGCTATACAACTTTACCAGTGATTGGTGTGCCGATTGAGATTGGTAAACTAAGAGGCTTAGATGCCCTATTATCGATCGCTCAAATGCCAAAAGGAATTCCAGTTGCAACTGTTGCTGTGGACAATAGCTTTAATGCAGCTCTATTGGCCCTAAGAATGCTTGGCAATCATTCAAAAACACTCAATAAAAAACTTGAAGACTTTCAAAAATCTCAAAAGCAAAAAGTCTCTAAAATGAATTCTGAATTAAAATCAAAAATGAAAGCTCTTAAGGCCGATCTGATCTAGAACGCTTTCCACCAGTAACCCCGTAAGTGGAGCGCAATCGAATTGAACATAGGCCGCGGACTGCACTTACAATCTGTGTATGATTCGCACAACGACTAAAAAAGGCCATCCCAATTCCCTTTAACTCAGGATACTCCTGAATAAACTTTGAGACTTCAGAGATCTTTTGTCCTGCCACTACTAAGTCGGAGGCGATATGGTATCTCTTTTCTTTTTTAACTTCCTCGATACGAGGCAGCCTATGAATGAGCTGCTGTGTCCACTCATAAAATTCATCAGGGCCCGAAAAGTCTAGCGTAATACCTTTGTTGCTGGGAAGTGATGAACTTACAACTTCAGGGCTGATATCGAAAAGATAGTCGACACCTTTAGCGAGACTTCCAAACTGAAAATGAAAGCCGACTAATCCACCAACGAAAAGTGAAATTGTGATCAATAAACTTCTAAAACCCATCAACTTCAAAAAGTCTGCCTTTCAGCTAAATAGAGCTAGATCAGGACATTAGTCTGTAAGCGCTTAATTTGCTGAATAGTATGCTTTACTTACGTCCATCAACAAAATTCGATCGCCCGCTTTCGCCTTGTGTTAAGAAATAAATTTGCATCTCATAAAATGACTGCCTCGAAGACTCATTCGTCTCAAAATTGAGCGTTAATTCGAGAATTCTAAAAATAAGAAATGAGACAATAAAAACAGGACCTTAGAGACCCAGAATTATCAATTATTCAATCAAACGAATGATCTCAATGGCCGAAGAGAACTTATAAAGCCTGAGACATAGGGAGGGTAGAAAATGTCTGCGGAAGAAGAGTACATCGTTGTTGCGGAAGATTCAGCGCCAAACCGAACTATCTTAGTTCACCTGTTAAAAAAGCTTAACTACAACGTTTTTGACTGTGAAGACGGAGTACAAGCTTGGAAGGCCATGGAAGAAAACAAAGACAAAAATATAGTCGCTGTTATCTCAGACATCATGATGCCTAATATGGATGGACTTGAACTACTTAAAAAGTCTCGTGAAGACGAGTTCTACAAAGATAAACCATTTCTTTTAGTCACAGCTGTTAGTGAGAAAGAGTATATTTTTCAGGCCAAAAATTTAAATGTTAATGGATACACGGGGTTTTGGGGTTTTGGGG
>CAZFYV010000418.1:0-2529 GCA_964523195.1 uncultured Pseudobdellovibrionaceae bacterium | reverse complement strand
CTCACAATTAAAAAGCTAAGGTAGGTTAGACTGACAACTTTTACTGGAATCGCTAAAAAGGTTTTTCGATTCACCCACCATTTGTAGTTGTTGTAAGTTAATATAAATATAAAAACAAAGCCTGAGATAAGAACAAAAGGCATTGAGCCAATCACTGCACCAACAGCTGCAAAGGTATAAATCAGCATAAAAAGGCCAATCATTTCAAAATTAGCGACCTTATGCCAAAAATTCTTCTTTTTAACATTTTGAGTTTTTTGAATATTAATAATTTGCAGTCGAAAATTAAGTGCAATCGACAAAAGTAGAAGACCTGCAACTCCAGGCATAAACAAAAGTTCATAGAACTCAAATCGCTCCAGCCATTTAACATCTGCAATTTTTGCTTGAATGAGAAATAGAGTACTCGGCGTGCATGAAGCTAATACTCTCATATTCATAGTCATAAAAGAATAAAACCACGGAACTGGAAGAGATCTTTGGTACTGATTCGATAGAAGTTTAGTTTCAGAGTTATTGAGCGAATACTCAGTGATAATAACAATTAAAAATGAGGAAGCAGCTCCAATTTGTATTCCAAGATATCTTTGGAAATACTCTTCAGGTACAAAAAAGGAGAACCCGTACATCACTCCAAATAGGGACCACCAGATATAGTCGCCTTTTAGCTTTTTAAGGAGGTAATGCCTATTCATGGCTTTCCTCACCTTGTGATTTTTTACTTCGAACTTCAGGGTCTTGGGTTACGGTTTTTAAGACCTGCTCAAGACTCGTCTCACTGGCTGGAATATATTGAATGGCCTTACCACCTAATAAGAGAAAGTGAGTCGGATAAACTCCTAGGTCTTCTGGAATATTTGTAGATAACACTATAGTTGTGTTGAGCTCTTTATTTATCTTTCCAAGGTAACTATTAAACTTATCTCTGGCTTTAATATCTAAATAAGCCGTCATCTCATCGATGATCAGAAGTTTAGGATTTGTGGAAAGGCCAACGATGATCTGTGCTTGTTTGGTTTGTCCTGCGGACATACCTGCAAAGGGTTTATCGAGATCTAGCCCAAAAAGTTCTAAGAGTTCATCTTTAGTCTCGTCTTTGTAGTTGGGATAGAACTTGGAATTAAACACGATGGCGTCTTTTAAGCTCCAATGTTCTGGAAATTTTACTTTATCTGAGAGGTAAAACAAATTTGATCGATTGCCATAGGGGTCAGTTGCTGGATCTAATCCGTTGATTCTAAGAGTTCCAGAATTGACCTTAGAAAATCCCATCATCAGTTCGAGCAAAGTGGATTTACCGATACCGTTCTTACCAAAAATACCGACGTAACTACCAGCTTCGATAGTAAGATTAAGGTGATTAAAGATTTCAAACTTATCATAAGAAAAGCTGAGGTCTTCGATCTTGATTTCCAAGGTGCTCCCCAATTAAGCGTAACATAATATTTGATTAAGGTACTCTATTCGAATTTTTATTCTACGCGAAACTTACTCACATTAAAATGCTATTGCTCTTCGTAATAGCGTTTTTCTGCGTAAAAAGCAGCATCGAGGGCATTTGCGATGGATTCATTTGGATCAACAAAATCCACTCTCAATATTCGATCTGTCATAAATCTAGATTGTCTTGGATTATCGATTTCCTCTTCTCCAAAACGTGGGCCTGTAAACTGGGGTCGATATTGAGCCAAAAGAGAGGACGTTAAGTCGTTGATTAATGAATTCAGTGACTGACCTTGATTAGATTGTTGTGGTCGCTCGTCACTTTCTTCACGACTCTTAAGATCTGTTAGAAGCTCTTCTCTCAGTTGATCTACTTGTTCTAAGAACTCCGCCGAAGTAAGTTCCTGATGCCACTTATTTATAAACAGCTGTACTCGATCGATAGTTTGTTTCATTTCTGGACGGGAAAGTACGTGACTTAGAAAATCATACCATTGCTCTGGTTTTTCGATAGGACCATGTTTGATGAGGTAATTGCGATAAATGGGATACATGTTTTTTGAACCTCTAACCCAAACTTTACGTCCGTTAGGAGCCGTGTAGTTTAGTTTTGGAGTAAGGTCATCGAAAGCATTTAGAAGCTCTAAAAGTGTGATGGCAGGTCTTAGATTCACATTCACATATATCGCTCTAAAAAGCTCAGCACGAGGACTGTTTAATAGATCCTCTTTAGTTTCCTCTCCAACCTTAGCCGCTTTATGATTTTTTGCCATGGCTTGAATAAAAGTCAGAAAGCCTTGGTCGCCTGGGTTTCTCAGATGATCGGCAAAACTCTGTGCGAGAAGTTCATCGCCATCCAGGAGAGAATTGAACAATTCGATGCTCATCATCGAACTAGGACCATAAACTCCATTGGCATACTTCCAAGACGACTTTGTGATTAACTTCATCACAGGGCTTTTTCTAAATGGGTTGTCTTTTGAGAATTGATCTTGGCAGGTGAGGGCAAAAGAATGACTAGATAGAATTAAAACTAAAACAGAAAGAACCACAACTTGCTTCATAGAACCAACGACCTTCGAAATT
>CAZFYV010000417.1:0-2542 GCA_964523195.1 uncultured Pseudobdellovibrionaceae bacterium | reverse complement strand
GTGAATTGACCCAGGAGCAGATTGCCGAATTTTTTTCTGCTAATAAAAAAGACCTTTTACTTTGTTTATCATCCATTGATGACCCGTGTCTTGGCGTTTTATCCGATACTCACGGGCATTTAAAAGAGCAAAGCGAAAAGGCCAGGATCTTTTTTGTGGAATCTAGTTCTTTAACTCAGTCTTTTGAGGCCACTGAAGTTGGGAAGCGATCGATTCGATTAGTTTCGATAGACTCTAAAACCAGCATAGGTCTCTATGGTGCTAAAGTTCAGATCAAAGAATTTATTGCTCCGTCGATGGATTGGTCGAAATTTATAATTGATGAAATTTCAGAATCTCTCAACACGCGACTGGAAGATGAGAAAAAAGTAGTCGAATTTGAAAAACTTGGTATCGAAGGTTCAAAACCATTGTTAAGTGGAAATGAAAATAGAACTTTTGATCGCGCATTAATTTATTGGGAAGACTTGGATTCTTCGGCCTTGCTTGGAGCCTTGGCCGCTAAGGGAATAAGCACTTCTCTATCCTCTGCTTCACTATGCCACTGGAATGATCGTCATGTATGGAAATATCTTTTGGAAAGAGAATATACAGAAGATCAGCTAAGGGGGCTCTTAGTAATTCCAGTGAGCTCTATTTCCGATGAATTGACTAAAAACCTAAGCCAATCGGTGAATGAAGTAAGATCTATGCAGAGCTTTAGTTCTTAAGTTCTTTGACAAAGTATTCGTGAGTCTTATCTAAGCCTTTATCTAAAGTCCATTTTGGCTCCCAGTTAAGAAGCTTTTGGGCTTTTTCAATAACTGGCTTTCTCAGTTTTGGATCGTTTGCTGGCAAGTCTTTAAATGTGAGTTCACACTGACTGCCAACAACCTTTTGTACTTCTGTGGCGATATCCAGGACGCTAGATTCAACAGGATTTCCTACATTCACTGGCATCCACTCATCACTTTGCATAAGCTTAAAAATACCATCGACGAGATCTTCAACGTAACAAAGACTTCGAGTTTGTTTTCCATCACCGTATACAGTGAGTTTATGCCCAAGAATAGCTTGGCTAAAAAAGTTTGGAATAACTCTTCCGTCATCGGGTCTCATGCGAGGTCCATAGGTATTAAAAATACGAACAATCCGAGTTTCTACGTTAAACTCTTTTCGATAAGCCATACTGAGAGCTTCACCGAATCGTTTGGCTTCATCGTAACATCCTCTGGCCCCAGCACAGTTCACATTTCCGTAATAGGTCTCAGGCTGAGGATGAACTTCAGCATCTCCATATACTTCAGAAGACGATGCAAACATAACTCGTGCATTTTTTTCTTTGGCAAGTTCCAATAAGTTTTTGTGACCTTGGCCAGATGTTTCTAAAATGTAAATAGGTATTCTTTCAAAATCCACAGGCGAAGCTGGGGAGGCCATGTTGTAAATTTCGTCAAGAGTGCCCTCTACTTTTAGGACCTCTTTAGAGATATCGGCCTCGATAAAACTGAGGTTAGAATTTCCTTCTAGGTGAGCAATATTTTTCATTCGTCCCGTAACTAAACTATCGACGACAGTGACGTGATAGCCCTCTTTAATCAAACGATCAACAAGATGGCTTCCTACAAATCCGGCTCCGCCGGCAACAAGTGCTCTTTTCACAAATTCTCCAGTCAACGTCGCGCTCAATTACGGCGCAACAACCTAATTCGCTAAATATTGTCGACCAATGCAGAAGTATTTAAAACCTCTTTTGATCATTTTTTTCGGATTATAAACATTTCTTCCGTCAAAAACCACGGGCTCATTGAGTTTCTCTTTAATGAGATCAAAATTTGGACTTTTAAACTCGTTCCACTCAGTCACCAACATAAGAGCATCAGCCCCTTC
This sequence comes from uncultured Pseudobdellovibrionaceae bacterium, assembly GCA_964523195.1. Classification (GTDB taxonomy): domain Bacteria; phylum Bdellovibrionota; class Bdellovibrionia; order Bdellovibrionales; family JAGQZY01; genus JAUHWN01. The sequence goes on along the minus strand of CAZFYV010000417.1, from coordinate 673 downwards.
GCAGGCAGCTTCTGCAGAGTCGCAAAGCTCAAATGGTTTGAAGGTCGCAGCAAGAGCAGTCTCTCTTGCAACTGGGTCATAGGCTTTAACCTTTGCTCCGGCCTCTACTAATTCTTTAATGATATACAAAGCTGGTGCTTCTCGGACATCATCGGTTCTAGGTTTAAAGCTCAATCCCCAAAGTGCTATTGTTTTCCCAGAGAGATCTCCGAAGTAGTTTTTAGCTCTCTGAAAGAGAAGTGTTTTTTGTTCATCATTTACGATGTCTGATGCTTCTACGACTTTCATATCAACGTCGTTTTGTTGCCCTGTAAAAACGAGAGCCTTTACATCTTTTGGAAAGCAACTTCCGCCAAAACCAACACCCGGGTAAAAGAAGGCAGGATTTATTCTGTTGTCCGAAGTGAAACCTTTGCGAACCTCATCAATATCTGCACCGACCGCGTCTGCAAGCCTGGCGAGTTCATTCACAAAACTAATTTTAACTGAAAGAAAGGCATTGGCCGCATACTTTGTCATTTCTGCCGATGTGTTACCCATGAATAATATCGGATTCCCGTTTTTTACAAAAGGAGCATAAAGGTCTCGCATGAGTTCTCGAGCTTTTTCATCTTCAGTACCTATAACGACACGATCGGGTTTTAAAAAGTCATCGATCGCAGCACCTTCTTTG
>CAZFYV010000416.1:0-2563 GCA_964523195.1 uncultured Pseudobdellovibrionaceae bacterium | reverse complement strand
TTACTCGTTTTAGGTTTAGGCGTCGGAGTGGCCGTTGGCGTAGGAGTCGGCGTCGGTTTAGGTGTTGGTGTTGGCGTCGGAGTCGCTGTAGGTTTTGGTGTCGGAGTTGGCGTAGGTTTAGGCGTAGCCGTTGGTGTTGGTTTCGGAGTCGCTGTAGGTTTTGGTTTCGGAGTCGGCGTAGGTTTTGAATTTGCTGCTGAATCCGGTGTTGCTGTTGGTGTTGGCGTTTCAGAATTTTCTGTTTCTATAGCTTTTACTTTCGGAATCTCATCAACAACTTGTTCGCGTTCATAGCTTTCCATTTTCTTCTTCAAAAGAACGATAGAAACAAAAAGTACAAGAACAATACTTCCTATGATAACCATTCTTATGATGGCTGAGCTTTTTTCTAAATCTATTGCCGGTGACTCGCCGGCTGTGGGAGCAACAGGCTCTCCATCTTCATTTTCTTCTTCTGAAAGAATTGGTTGAGGTTTAGTACTGCCCATCTCTTCGTGAAATTTTTGTAGAACGTCTTGTACATCCAACTCAAGAAGAGTTGCGTAAGTCTGTACGAAACCCCGAAGAAAAGTTTTAGGAGGGAGATTCTTTTCATCACCCTCTTCAATGGCTTTTAAGATTCTCGTATTAATTTTTGTAGCTAGCGCAACTTCCCCTAAGGAAATTCCCTTTTCTTCTCTAGCTTTTTTAAGAATCTCACCAACTGCCTTCATACTTACCTAATAATATTTATCATGTTCTTTGCTTCCTTAGCCTTATCGCTTAAAGGATACAAACTTATTAACTCTTCAAATCTAGTAATCGCTTTAGATTTAGAGCCCATTTTATAATAGTTGATTCCACTAAAATAATGAGGATCCGCAAATTTTACATTCCGACACAACTGAATTGCCTTTTCCAAAGCCTCTTCTGCTTTACCGTAAATCTTCATCTCAAGTAAACTTCGCCCATAGTAATTGTAAGCGTAACAGCTTTGCCTTTGTAATTTGATCGCTTCTAAAAACTTATCTGAGGCTGTAGCAAACTGTTTCTTTTTAAAGTAAGCCAAGCCTAAGTTTGTCCAAGCTTTGTGTGGTTCAGTGTAGGTAAGATCTTTCAGAACTTTACCTAGAAGCTCAATAGCCTCATCATGGCGTCCAAGATCGATATAAATTCTTGCAAGGTTGTTTCTTGCTTCCGAATAATCGCTATTAATTTTAAGTGCTTTTTCGATTTGCTCAACGGCCAGCAATGGCTTGTTTCTAAAATAGTAAGCTAGACCCAAGTTATTTAATATGACCTCGCTGTTTGGATTAAGTTCAGCTGCTCTTCGAAGTTCTTTAAGTGCTCTCGGGTTGTCGCCTTTAGCAAGATAACTGTTCCCTAATCTTAGGTGAAGATTGGCCGTATCAGGATCAGTCCTATTCCACGAGCAAGACGTGGCTAAAATGCTAATTAATAGGAAAAAACAATATCTTCGCATGGTTGAAACGCTATCAGATTTATTGTTTAGAGGCAAAAATTCATCAAGAGCCTAAATTTCACGCGCCGCTTCAGACTTGAGCTTTAAGGAGACAAAAACCTCAAGGTGTCCTGTTTGTGGAAACATATCAAAGGCCCTAATTTGATGAATCTCAAAATTGAGTTCTAGATGCTGTAGGTCCCTTGCCAGGGCTGCTGGGTGACAGGAGATATAATGAAGATTTCTAGGTCGATTTTTGACTATATCTTCCAGAACCCCAGGGCTGAGACCCTTTCTAGGTGGGTCCACTAACATATGGTCGATGGTACTTTCGGACAGATATTCAGTCCAATTCTCAGCAGGAGCGCAATGGAGTTTCAATTGACTCGATGACTTCTGACCCTCTTTAGCCCGTTTTACGTTTACTTCGTTGAGTTCGACCGAAAATCCAAAGCAGTCAAATTTATCGTCTACGATATGGGTAAAGTTACCGTCACCTGAGTAGAGTTCTACGAAGTTAAATTTCTTTGTTTCCGGCTGAAGTAAGGAAACTAAGAAACTCTGCATCTTCTTGTTCATCTCCTCATTGGCTTGAGTGAAACTACCTTCTGAACCCCCATAATTGGTATTTTTAATGTCGACCTTTTTTTTCAGATGATTCCAGAGCAATTCAAAGCGGGTGGATTGAACTTTTAAATTCTTGATATGATCGCTAATTTCTTTTCTAGCGATGAGACAACTTTTGATCTCGACGAGTTGTTTCGAACCCTTTTTGAAGTATCCGATTCGACCATTTCGCTTATTGAGTTGAATTCGACTTCGATAATGAAATTCAGTTTCTGAAGGCTCAAATTCTATTTCAGGTAATTTACTCTGTAACTTCTTTTCAAGAAGAGATTTAAGGGCTTCTTTTTTAAAGAGAACTTCATCATCGTAGGAGATATGTTGAAAATCACAACCACCGCATTCGCCAAAGTAAGAGCAGGGTGGCTCGACTCGATAGGGAGAAGGGGTAATAATATCTAGGATTTCAGCTTCGCAAAAAGACTTTTTAGATTTTGTGACTTTAACACGAATTCGATCTCCAGGTGAGCTAAAAGGCACAAAAAAAACAAGGCCTTC
>CAZFYV010000415.1:0-2610 GCA_964523195.1 uncultured Pseudobdellovibrionaceae bacterium | reverse complement strand
TAAATAGACGAGAGTACATCGAAATCTGAGGATTAGTCATGCCCAATAAAACATTAGCGATCGTTGTTAATATCTTTTTACCAGGAGTTGGCACACTCATTGTACAAAAGACAACCATTGGAATTATTCAAGTTATCATTAGCATCCTGTGCATCTTAGGAACCTTTATAACTTTTGGCTTTGGTGGGGTTATCCTGATTCCTATTTGGCTAGTCAATTGGGTTTGGGCGATTATTTCTTCTGCGATTTAGGTTTGAAGATGCTTGAATAGGTTTTTCTAATATCTTTGTGAGAGATAGAGAAATTAACAGGAAATGCAATCATGGCAAATCAAAATCAACTCCAAATTCTCAAGGCAGGAGTGAGTGAGTGGAATAAATGGCGAAAGCAGAATTCTACTGAACCCGTTGACCTGAGTCATTCAGACCTGACAGGATTAGAGCTTAAAGGTGCCAAACTACAGGGGGCTAACTTCCAGAATTCTAACTTGAGTCTGATCGATTTGAGTAAAGCAAAGCTATCTGGTTCTAGCTTTGAGGATGCAAATTTACATCAAGCCAATATGTCCTATGCCGATCTAAAGCAAGTCAACTTAAAAGCTGCCAATTTAAGGTTTACAAATTTGAAGGGCGCTAACCTAGAAAATGCTAATTTGAGTGAAGCGATATTCTTCAAAGCAGACCTATCTGAAGCGAAGCTCAACAAGGCAAAACTCATTGATACAAGCCTGTTGGGTAGTCTTGCGATCGGCACTCAGTTAAAGGAAGCCACCTTAGAAGCTGTAAATCTTGATGGTGTTTTCATCGGGGCAACGATCGGTCCTTTCGGAGTTAAAATTCGTGAAGCCAACGTTCATGGAACTAATTTTGTTCGTTGCGACTTTCAACTCTGTAACTTTACTGACTCTCTAGGCATTCGTGGCAAATATATTTTGGTGAATGGTAAGCGATTTCCCAGTCGAGGTAGCTTGAAGCCGGGGGAACTTGTGGATAAGCTTCGTTCCTTAGAGGGAGATGGAGGATTTCAAGTTGACTTCGATGAAGGACTATCAGAGGTTGGTGAATCATTCGAGAAAATTGCACTTCAATTTCGCCAAGAAACCTCAGATTTAGACTAACACTTGTTCGCACTTGAATTTAACCTCAGAAGCTTCGACTTTAAAATAACTATATATCGCTCAAATTCGATAGTTCATTCGCTAATTTAATCTCATGTCTGAATACAAAGAAAGTGATTGGAGTACCTCTGAAAAAGATATTTTGAGAGGTACACGTGAAGGATATATCTCTGTCATACGAGTCTGTGACTTCTGCGAGCATCCTTACCGGACTCCCGATATCGGGATTAAAGTATCTGCTTTTGGGCAAAATGATGCAATGTCTCGGTGGTTGAAGGCTGATATAAAGAGTAAAACAGATGAGAAGTATGCCACAAAAGAATGTCAAACGACCACTTGGTTGATGCAAGGCGAAGGCAGCACTATGATTGGTGCTCTGTGTCCAAAATGCAATGAATTTTCTGCTGTATTTCAAGAGAAAAACTTTAAAGATGGGGAAGATAAATTCTTAAGGAATCTATTTCTCAATTATGTTTACTTGGGGATGTGGTGGAAGGTAATATTCTTCGCGATTTTTATCGTTTTTTTGATTCTTAGCTTTCTGGAGAATATGACTTCTGGTACATGCATAATATTTGCTGTTATTGCAGTTTTCTTGCAATGGAAATTTAGACTTTTCTCACGATTCGATCACAACCTGACTTTCATTAAAAATTCACAAGTTATTCAGTTCCAGGCTCATATATCTAAAGATGATGCTGCCTCAATGTTGAAGAATATCTACATTGCTTCAGGTATGCGGAGGTTTCGGTCGTCTAAGGTATTTGATGCGGTCATGAGTGCTTTTCTCCAGATGAAAAAGTTGGATAAAGAATACCCAAAAACATAAATAATTTAACGCTTTTTTATCTATTAAATAAGACATAGTTATTGTATAAAAATTGCATCAAAAGAGAGATGAGCTATATTACAAAAAAAGTGACGGCGAGTCGTCATATTGCTGTCAAACGAGAATGTGAGTTTTGTGGCCAGCAATACTCGACACCCAAGATTAAAGTGCAAGCTGAAGGTTCTCAAGATTCGCTCGATGCCGATACTCTAGATGAACTGAAAATGTTTCACTTTTTAAGTAAGTTTGACAGTAGAGCCAAAAACAAGGCTCAAAATAAGCTGGACACGGCTGTCAGCCGAAAAAAACAATGGCTACTCTCCGGAAGTGGTCGCTCCTCGATCGGAGTTTTATGCCCTAAATGTTTTAGATTTTCTTCAGCCTGTATTCAAAGATTTTTTCCAACTGGAGAGAAATCTTTTCTGCTCAAAAGATTTTATGGATATGCTTATTTGGGCATGTGGGTTAAGGTCGTTATTTTAGCCTGCTTGAGTGCGATCGCTCTCTCATTACTAATGTCTATTACTGACTGGAGTGGAAGAATTTTTAGTATCTTAGTCATGATTTTTATTGCATCAAAGTCAGCAGGCAAATTCTTTTCTCGATTTGACCAGAATCTTTCGATATTCAAGTATCGAAAGAAATTAAAAAGGCTAAATAATAT
>CAZFYV010000414.1:0-2630 GCA_964523195.1 uncultured Pseudobdellovibrionaceae bacterium | reverse complement strand
TTAGGAACAGATTTAGCTGCCGCTCTTGATGCAGCAGGTGTCGATGCAACAGAAAGCACTTTTAACCTAGAACTTGGAAATTCACTAGCGGCCCTGATCATTGCAGTAAGTGCACCTATTCTTGGAGCCATTGCCGATCAAGGCGGAAAACGAAAGGGATTTCTTTTTGCATTTATGATTGTAGGAGCTCTGTCAACCGCTGGCTTTTACTTCGTACCTCAAGGCGAGTGGCCAATTGCAATGAGCTTTTTAGTTCTTTCCCTCGTCGGATTTGCTGGAGCGAATATTTTTTACGACTCGCTTTTGGTTCATATCACAACAAAAGACAAATTCGATTTCGTTAGTGGACTTGGATTCGCTATGGGATACCTGGGAGGAGGAATTCTCCTGGTCGTTAATGTTCTGATGACTCTTAAGCCAGAAATGTTTGGTCTTGCCGATAAAGTTGAAGCTGTAAAGTGGTCATTTTTAAGTGTCGGTGTGTGGTGGATTTTTTTTAGTATCCCTTTGTTTTTATGGGTTAAAGAGCCAGATAAAACAGAAAAAACTGAAGAGCACTGGCTTCGCGAAGGAGTCATGACTTTTATTAGGACTCTTAAGCATATCCGCCAATACAAACAACTTTTCTTGTTTCTAATCGCGTATTTGTTTTACATCGACGGAGTAAACACCATTGTAAAAATGGCTGTTGATTTTGGAATGGCCATCGGACTTGAGTCCGATGATATGATAAAGGCCATCATGCTAGTTCAATTTGTAGGATTCCCAGCTGCGATCTTTTTTGGATGGCTGGGAACTCGAATTGGCGCAAAAAAAGGTATTTTTATTTGCCTTGGGGTTTATATGATAAGTACTATTCTAGGAGTTCTTATCACCGAGTCTTGGCATTTCTTTGCAATGGCTTGTCTTATTGGTTTAGTTCAAGGTGGAATCCAAGCGCTCTCTAGATCCTACTACTCTCAAATGGTCCCACCAGAAAACTCATCGGAGTTTTTTGGATTTTTTAATACACTCGGAAAGTTCTCAGCCATCGTTGGTCCGCTGCTTGTAGGCTTTGTCGCAAAAGTTTCTGGGTCTCCTAGAGCATCAATTGGAGTGATTATTACTTTCTTTATTATCGGTGGGTTCTTACTAACAAAGGTTAAAGTGCAGAAGCACGAAAGTGTTTAACCAAAGTTTGCCGGCTTCTTAATAGCAGAGGATTCTTCTTTTTTGTTCACTTTTGCCTTGGTCTTTAGTTCTAAGATATTTTCTTTTGCAACTTGTCTCTTTTTACCCAAGGTCATTGATTCTAAAATGGAGTAGCTCTTCTCAAACTGACGCTGCATTTTTTGAGAGTTTTGTAGAACATTTGTAAGCTTGATCGATCTCGAACGCACTCCCTCTGCCGTTGTCTGTAGGTTTTTAAGAGCTTCGAGGCATTGATTGATCCCCAGCTGCTGCTCGTGAGTCGCCGTTGAAATTTGCTGCATTAATTGAGACAACTCTCGAATTTGCACGGCCACATTACGAAATCGATCAACGCCCTGATGGGTCGCTTGAACCCCTTCAGTCACTTGCTCCGTTAAAGCCGTCACAATCTCTTCAACTTGCTTATGACTATCTCCAAGGATCGCATCAATCTCATTTGACGAATCTCCTGAGAGTTGAGCAAGTTTTCCAACTTCAGCTGCCACAACAGAAAAGCCTTTTCCAAATTGCCCCGCGCGCGCAGCCTCAATCGAAGCATTAAACGAAAGCAATTGAGTTTTAGTCACAATTTCATTGATCACTTCAGTCTTTTCACTCACCGATTGCACAATCGTGTTCAATTCCGTGAGCTGTTCACTGGAGTTTTTCAAGTCTTCAATTCGACTCGACATGGTTTCCATTTGATGTTCACCATCAGAAGAATTCCCTTCAACGCTTTTTGCTAAATCAGTTCCAGTGATAAGATTCTCTATCGTCATTTGAATCATTTTACTGACTTGTGTGACCGCACTAGATGTCTCATGAATAGCACTGGCTTGCTCGGAAGCCGTCTCACCTAACTCCTGAGCCGCTATTGTAACTGTGAAATTGGAGTCATTTATCGTCTGATTCACCTGGGAGAAGTTCCCTAAGACGGACACCAAGTCCTTCTTTAAACGTCCAACATATAATAGCTGACCTAAATATGTCATCAGCACAACGATAATCAAACCAATGATAATTTCAGTCACAAGCGCTTTTTTGTGCTCATTTTCGACTCGAACTTCATTCAAAACCGAATCAATAATTCCTTGAAGCTCGACACCATCCCTTAAAACAAGCATTTGCTTTTGAGTCGCGGTACTTCCTTGATTTGAAGAACTCAGAAAGCTATCAATGTCTTGCTCCATAGAGGACCACTTCTGAGCAACCTCCTCTACTTTTTTTAATATCGAAGACTTAGATACAGAGTAGTTAGTTTCATCAGACTTTCCAAGGCTTCTAAGAACCGATGAAGAGACATCTTTTTTCATATCTCTAATCTTTACTTTTTTTGATGTCGTATAGTTTCGAGTCAGATCCTGTGAAGAGTTGAGAATGTTTTGGATAATCCGAGTTTGATCCACCAACTCGCGCTCTAGGTAGGCGTACCTTTTAGAATCCAAATTGAGATAAAAAAT
>CAZFYV010000413.1:0-2642 GCA_964523195.1 uncultured Pseudobdellovibrionaceae bacterium | reverse complement strand
AGAAGGGCCAAGCCGATCGCCATTCCTATTACAACTTGAGTGAGTTTCATGGAATACTCCTATCACGTACTACATGTGTATTTTCGGCTATATAAGGGGGTGACTTGATGGATCTGGAGTCCAAATCTGCATATGCGAGGAAAACTTCGTATTCCAGTATAAACCCATTAAGAAGGTCGTAGAAAAAGACTCAATTTGGGATGAGATTCTCGTAAAGAAACAATAGACCTGGGTCTAGTGACCCAGATAAAGACCTGTTTACTTACAAAAATTAGAGCGTTGGTGTGCTCGAAGGAGAATCTTTTGCTCGTAAATCTTCGAGAATAATATCTTTTGCTGCCGTTAGGCTGTTAACAAATGCTTCAGGTGGATCGAAGTCAGAATCCTCTGGAGTTTCAACTCCAGTTAGCAAAATCGATTTGCAACCCGCTCGGTGTCCAGACTCTACATCAGTCATTCGGTCACCTATCATCCAACTTCCCTCGGTTGTTAATCTGTAGTCTTTTACCGCTTGCTCAATCATGCCTGGGTTCGGCTTTCTGAAAGGGTGGTTACTTTCGACTAAATAAGGAGCGTAGTAAAACTGTAAGAATTCGATATTATGTTTAGCGAAATCTTCTGCAATGATCTCGTGAATTCGATGAAGGTTTTTAATGTCGACTAAACCTCGTGGGACACCCGATTGATTGGTCACAATAACAAAATAAAACCCATGGTCTCTGAGTTCTTTGAGTGCCTCAAAAACTCCAGGTAAATACTCAATCTTCGAAGGATCGTTAAGGTAAATCTTGTCGATAATTATTGTTCCATCACGGTCTAAAAAGATGGCTTTTCTAGCGTCACGACTTGTGTTTGAGTTCGTCGATTGAGTCATTCATTCCCCCTGAAAACACCAGAATACTACAAAGGCAATTGTGGCAGGGCAAGACGCAGAGGCAACAATTGAACAATTCTTACCGATTCTTTAACTTCTTAGAGGTATTTGAGCCGAGGGGGTGGTGCTGGTCCATAACTGAGCTCAGATGATCTCTGTCTAAATGAGTATAGATTTGCGTAGCTGTTAGGCTCTCATGACCGAGAACCTTCTGGAGGGTCCTCAAATTCGCCCCACTCACTAGTAACTGAGTCGCAAAGGAATGGCGTAGAGCATGGGGATGCAGATCCTTTTTTAGGCCAGCCCTCGCACCCCAGTCTCGAACGATTTGGTAGGCTTTTCTGGAATTCAAGCCTTCTCCTCCGAAAATGAAGGGCTTCGCTGGGTATTCTCTGGTGTACTTCTTGAGCTGATTTCTGGTCATGAGTGGCATGGCCACGATTCGCTCTTTTGCTCCTTTTCCTAGAACTCTCAAGGTTCCTCCGGAAAAATCGATCTGGGATAGCCTCAAGTCGCAGGCTTCACTTATTCTCAATCCACAGCCATAGAGCAGAAGTATTAAGGTGAGGTCTCTTTGCTGTTCTCTAGAGTTCTCTGCCTCTGTAATGGCTTTGATCAGGCTTATACTCTCGTCCACTGAGAGGAAGTTCGGGATCTTTTGAGACTTCTTAACGAGGGGAATTTTTCCATCTAAAGGCTCATCCAGAAGGCCACTTTCATAGCTCCATTTCAAAAAACTTTTAATAGAAGCCGCTTTTCTATTTCTGGTGGCTGAGCTCAGATGGCTCCAGAGGGATAAAGCCTTCATGCTTTTATCCAAAATTTCACCCTGAGCGAATTTTGGTGGTTCCAGCCTGGAACCGGACTTTTTATCTATATAATGTGTGAAAAAGTAGCCACCCAAAGCCCCTCGGTCGGTACTTTTTTGGTGCCGAGCCAATTCACCATACTTATCAAGCTCATAAGCCTGGCTTAGATCCACTTTATAGGCCCGAATCGTGTGCTGAGAAAATCCGCGGGATTCTTGTAAAAAATTCAAGAACTTTGCAATTATTTCAGGTAGTTGTGGCGGCAATTGAGGGCTCAAATTCTTCGAAACTCCAGTATTTTTTTCACGGCTGAGAAAAAATCTCTTGCACAGATTACAAAGCCTTGGTACAACGCACCGCATCAGCAGGAAGTTCCAAATTGGTACCAGTGCTGAGGGGTAAACTTAAACTACACTACGGTGAGGCGGTACGAAATGTCACAAATAGATAATCCTTCTATTTTGCCACCTAGTCAAAATCCAGTTGCGAACTTTTTTGACCAGGCTAGGCCATACGATACAAATACGATCGTATACAAATCTGAAGTTATGCGACAACTCATGAAAATGGTTGATCGTGTAGCACCATCTAACGCAACAGTATTAATTCTCGGTGAGAGTGGAACTGGTAAAGAGCTTATCGCTCGTGCCATCCATGAGCGCTCTTCTCGCAGAAACAAGCCATTTGTTGCTATCAACTGCGGAGCTTTGAGAGAAACTCTTTTAGAGTCTGAGCTTTTCGGTCATGAGAAAGGTGCTTTTACTGGCGCTTACTCAAGAAAGATCGGTTTAGCAGAAGCAGCTAACGGCGGAACTCTTTTCTTAGACGAAATCGGTGAGTTGACTCCTGGAATCCAGGCGAAACTTTTAAGATTCGTTCAAGAAGGTGAAATCTACAGAGTTGGTGGAAAAGATCCAATTAAAGTAGATATTCGTCTAATCTCTGCAACAAACAGAGAG
>CAZFYV010000412.1:0-2644 GCA_964523195.1 uncultured Pseudobdellovibrionaceae bacterium | reverse complement strand
CGATTTGAGTCTTTAGGGCTCAGAATCAATATTTCCAAACCGGTATACAATCCATGGATTGTGTCTAATAGATTTTTGGGAAAATTTGAAATTCGTTCCTTGGATAACAAGTTAATGGACTTTCCTGCTACCAATTATCTTATTGTGGGCGAAAAAGTATCTCGAACGCGACCTACCAAAATAATTGAAAAGGATTGCCAAGAGTTAAAAGAACCATCTTTTCTAAAACTCAAAAATTATGAGAACTTAAACGATAAATCTGTTTGGACTATTGTTGAGCGCCCGAACCTCACCGTTGATGTAATTCCTTGGTATATGGAAAGAGGGCAAATTAAAGTTTTGGCTCGAAAAGGTTACCCTAGACCGATTATGACTACAGGCCTGCGTGAACGAACTTTCGATCGAGGATATTCATCTGGGTATGTTTTGGGGCCAATAAACTATATTAGTAAAGGTATTGTATCAGAAGAGTCTGTAAGAAAGACCTTACTAGAGAGATTTAAAATTTCTGAGGTTACAAGAGTCGAGCCGTCCTTAACCTACTATCCTTCCCCCGGCGGGGTAGCAGAGAAGGTAGAATCTGTACTCGTTCAGTTAAGTAGTCCACTAGAGTTCGTAGAACAGGCTTCCAGCGGCGACCAGTTTAACGATATTGGAAACATATCTGTTCTAGATGCTAGTCAGGCTCTGCGTTCATTCCAGGTTTCTGGTTTATTTGACTCTCGACTAGAGTTAAATATTATCGACTTGATTTCAAAATGTGGTGTTGAGTTTGATTGGATAGGACAGACGGTTGAAGTTTCGCAAGAAATGGTAAATCTTGAGATTGCGGAGTTTGGTAAAAATGAAGATGTATCTACCTTTGTTGAAACTGAACGGCCATCTTCTTTTCTCTCGTTATTTTCGTCCTCTTTTTCTCCCGATGGGGCCCAGGAGACTTTTGATGAGTCGGTAAATCTCGAATTTGTGACTCCGAAGGCACTTTCTAACTCGACATTTGTTTACACACCTGTTGCGAAACACGGTGGGCGAATTTTTTTAGGTTTGGAAATGAGACATTTGCCAGCTGTTGAGATTATGAGTGGGAGTTCTCTTCTCTATACGACACCAGCATGGAGAGTGCCAAAAGAATTCACTGGAAGAGGTGATATTCAAAAGTTTGTTATAAACCAAATGGAAAAGGAATTTAATCTTTCTTGCCAAAACTTCATTGAATTGGGTGGAAGTTATTTTTCAACAATCGGATGTACTCCTGAAAACGTGAACTGCTTTGTCTCAACAAGTTTTGAGGTCGGTAAGGACTCACCTTTGAAATGGATTGAGTTAAATCATCTCTTCTCCAATAGAGACAAAATAAGGGATGGACACCTTCTTACCTTGGTCTGTCGATTAGCGTGTGCATTAGGCTTAAGGTCTCAGAGCTCTTAAGAGAGCACCCATTATTTGTACGCAACTGCGTACATCAATTTGAATTAATAGTAGATGAAGAGAATTACCGGACTTGCGAAAGTATTGCGATCCCCTAAAATTTTGATTTGTAGTCTAGTACAAGAAATATTGAAAGGAAGTTAAAAATGGGATTAGCAGAAAAAAGAGCTATTAAAGAGTTTCAAGAGAGTGTGTTTCCAAAAATTCATGAGGATATAAAAGCGGCCGCTAAGTTTGATGTTGAACTTGATATACAGTGGGATACTTTGGCCGTTGAAAATCAGGGTCATCGTTATGGTGAAGCTCTACCAGCGATTTACTTTCAACCTCTTATCGATGCATTGAACGATATTACTCAGGACGATATGGGTGCAGAGGCATTGAAAGAAGCACTTAATAAGATTGAAATCAAAAATGTTGAAGGTCGTAGCGACACTTATTGGGCTAAATTTGAAAATGGTGTTCTGGAGTTGGACAAAGGTTACTCAAATGAGCATGCTGTATCAACTCGATCGGGCGTTGTAAAAGATCTTCTAGAGAAGTCACTTTAGTGAGAAGTGGTGGCTACTAAAGACTCGAAGCTTTCGAGGTTTGGTTGCCACCTTTTTTTCACTTTCTTTTTGGTCAATCATTAATGAGATATCCCTATGAGCTTCCAATAGCCTGGATGTTATCTGATGGTAAGTTTCATCGTCTAGTTCAGCGGTTAATATGGAATTACGTTTTAAGACTTTTTTGTCTGAAAGCTTTTGGGCGAGACCGAAATAAGACCGGAAATGAGACCCCTCCATGGCAAACTTCTTTGGGATACTCTGGAAACGAATACTACTATTCTCTTGCGAAAGCACTTTAATTGAGCAAAGCCTACTAACTCTGGATTGGAGCTCTTCCTCTGTAAACACTTCTTCCAGCTCATTATACAGAGTCTCAAAGCTTAGGGAGTTTTGATTTCTCATCTTTTCTATGAGTATCAAGTCTAGAGCATCGATCTCTTCCTGCTGAACGATTCCTGATAGAATGTAAGCTTTAATACTCTCGTTGTTCTCGATTATAAATTTTCGAGTATCGATATTTGTTTCTGTGTCTAAAAGCACCAAGTTTCTAAAGTATCGTGCTTCAAGTTCATCAAATTTAAAATAACTTTGAATACTATCTAGAAGGCTATCGGGGGCTCTGCGTTTTTTTCTAATGACGTCAGACAGAATGGAAGGGTTGG
>CAZFYV010000411.1:0-2688 GCA_964523195.1 uncultured Pseudobdellovibrionaceae bacterium | reverse complement strand
TAAACCACGCAAAGAAATAAACATATGGCAATATTCGAGAACCAGAGGTCAAATTGGCCAGAAATCCTAAAACTCAGCCTGATTCGGAAGACAGGCATCTCTTATATTCAGGACATCTTCGCCACCGTTGAAAAGAGTAACCCTACCTGTCTGGAGTTCTGACTCAACCCAATCTTCAAAAGCTTTTCTCTCACCAGAAGAAATTTTTGTTTTATGTTTAACGTTATAGACTTCTTCGGACTCTTTCATAATCTCGATGCAAGACTCTCTAAGTGTAGGGATGATACTGTTTGCAGGAACGTAGTCCTTTGTATCCACATCCATGATTGTCCAATATGAACTAATACTCTGGGGATTGGAAACTTCACCTCGGTATTGAACAAATTTACATTTAGCCACACAAAACCACTGGGTAGGATCTTGTTCTAGGTTTGCATGGGAATTTAATGATAGAACCATAAAACTCAAACTAGCTAAAAGACTTTTCATATTAATAACCTATGCAAGCTTCTGCTAAAGAAAAGGACTTGTGACCATCAACATTTTGAGAATAAACCAACCAAGGATATTCCGTAAGAAAAGACTCTTGATCTACATAACGAGTATAACTCAGATCAACTTTCTTTTCTTGAAGGATCAAGGACGTTTGAAAAGCCTCTAAAGCCAAATTTTGACACTTTAACTTTAAATCATCGTAGGCGTCGTGGGGATTTTCGAAGACTTCAGAATCGATATTTACTCTCTTCCAGCCTCCTCCCCAACTTGTTTTCATCTCTTGCTCATCTCTATCGACATCTTTGATGTGATCATGTGAATATACGTCGAAAAACTGACAGTTCGCCGCACAAAACCACCGTTTAGGGCCCTCTACCGTCAATGCGTGGACTGAACCTGAAATACTTAAAAACAACAAAACCAAGACGAACTTGAAATTCATCACTCTCTCCTTTTTTACCAACGTGTTCGAGGAGAGCAAGAACTAGTCCAACTAAAAATAATTAAATAAGTATGGAGAAGGCCCCTACTTTCAGGAGGCCTCTATGTAGTTCATTTTTTACTGACTCAAAAAACCAATGGAGCGCCAATGGTCACAATCTAGTGACCATTGTCAGGTCAGGTCTGTGGTTTTGCTGGAATCCAGAGGGCCCACATCGCAACTCCCTCTTTTTGCTTAAGACTTCAAAATTAATTGGTAATCCACTAATTGAATGAACCAATTAGATTTCGAGACAAGCATCGCCTGGTCTAAAGATAAATGCATCTCCCAGCTTGTGGGTAATGACGGCTACAATACCAGGATACTTAGTCAAATAACTCTCATAAGATGGGTATTCATTGAGCCAGTTTGAACCTGATGCTGCCTTGGCCTTATCGAAATTTTCTTGATTATTTTTTTCTAAGGCAAGACTCCTACAAGCAGTGTGTAGAGCTTCTTTTGCATCTTGTGCAACTACAGGAGCCTCAGTCTTTACTTCTCCAAATTTATATTTGCTCATGGTATCTCCACCAATAGAGCGGTAGAAGTATTTGTATCTGCAAGTTGCAGTACAGTGGTAAGTTTTATCTTCCTCTCCAAGGGCAGCGAATCCATCGTTTGGATAAACGACAAATAACAAGACAAGCATCAAAGATAGACGAAACATACTAACTCCTAGAAATATTCCGACAAACTACCACAACTTTGAGTCTATTGAGCTAGGCATTGAACAATTTTTAATGAGCCCCTAAAAACTGACAATATTAAGCAATAAATAAGAAAAAGGCCTCAGCAATCAGCTGAGACCTCTAGATTCTGCGATTAATTTTCTAAAAATTAATCAGGTTCCCTTTAAGACACCTGTAGGAGTTTTGCAAACATTCGCCCAAAGACTCCCGACTCTTCGAGTATCAATGCCTTCGCCTTATCCTCAAAGGAGACATCGATCTTATGGCTTAACTCTTGTAACCTGTTGACCGCTAACACCCAGTGGACTGTCGCTAATGGCATTTCGATTTTCTTCAGACCAAAGCAAGAGACCAAGTGAATAAAGCGTTCCATAGGGCTCGCGTAACTCAAAATATTTTGTAATTCATCGGGACCAAGTTGACCTTCAGCTAACTCAAAGGCTTCCTTCAAGGTATCCAACGATTTATCCACAGGCAAAAGACCACTTACCACTTTAACCAGGGCTAAGCCCTTCTCGCTTGATTCGTAGTCGAGATCAACAGCCTGACCAAAATCGATGACGGTGATACTTCCATCACCAATAATAACCTGTCCATCGTGTAGATCTGGGTTTGCAATACTCTTAGTCTCATCTTTTGCCTTGAGAGCCTTAGTTAGTAAAAACCACTCTGCTTCTAAGACTTCGGCCATGGCTCGTTTGTAAGCCTCTTTATCTTCTTCAAAAACTTTTTTAGCTGTGTGCCCAGGAGCTAAATCCATAAGCATGGCTCGATCCCATTTCTGCAAAATCGGAACAGTTTTTACTCCAACAGATTGACCATTTTGTCCAGCGTGGCTTTCGACATAGAGATCCAAAGCCTTTTGCTGCATGCTCGATGCATTGTCTTTATTAAACTCGAGCTCCACAGAAGATTGAACCACATTCGATAAACCGCGAATGAAGCTAAAATAACCCGTCGAATCTGTTTGCTTTTGTAATGCAGAAACAAAGCGTTTAAAACGGGCAAAATCATCACGAGTTT
>CAZFYV010000410.1:0-2698 GCA_964523195.1 uncultured Pseudobdellovibrionaceae bacterium | reverse complement strand
CACTTAGCAAAACTAGAAATTGAGTGTGCATGATTTCTCCCGAATTGGTTTAGATAGATTTGCTAGCTGCAGTAGCAATAAAAAAAAATTCCGACAAGCTCCAGCGCGGATGGTCTTGAATTTCAATGACTGGTAACAAAAAAAGAAGACCCAGTTATAAAACAGGGCCTTCAGATATATAGTTTTTGAAAGAGTTATGGTTACTAGTTGGTATCAGCTACAGCTAAACCTGAAACCGGATCATCCTGACAGCGAAGAATCTCCAAAGGGGATGGATGCGATTCCAATTGTTTTGCCGCTTCTCTAAAAGCCGTTCTTAAACCTTCTTCAACCACGGGGTGGTAAAAAGGTAGGCTTAAAACTTCTTGAACTGTTCTCTGCCAAGAAATCGCCCAAGAAATTAAATGGGCTAAATGTTCACCTGAAGGTGCCATCATTTCAGCGCCCAATATATGTCCAGATGTTTTGTGGGCATATACTTTTAAGAGACCTTTCGCTTTGACCATTGATAAAGCCCGGCCTTGCCCTTCAAACGAAACTGTTCCAGTAACAAACGGGATATCCTCATTTAAGATAGCTTGGTGGGTTTTTCCCACGGTTGCTATATTAGGATCCGAAAATGTAATACCCAGTGGAGTTCGACGTAAAAAACATTGATCTCCATTAACGGCATTGTAGCCGGCAATTCGACCTTCATCGGCCGCTTCGTGAAGTAAGGGGCGGTCTCCATTAATATCACCTGCAATAAAGTAATTGGAGTTCTCTATTCTAGCAGTATTTAAATCAAAACGGGGAAGCCCTCGATCATTGAGTTCAACACCAGCTGCTTCAATACTCATGCGATCAATATTAGGCCTTCTCCCGATCGCCACCAAGGCTTTGTCGACAAGCCAAGATTTGTCTTTAGAAAAAATTCTGAGCTGATCACCTTCACGTTCAATTTTATCAACACCCTCTAGAGATATTTCCATTTCGGATGAAATAGTTTTAATAATATAGTCTTGAATTTCTGGATCGGTTGCGCCACCCATGGAGCGGCCAAGGCCAATACCTATGACATTGGATCCAAGGCGATTAAAAGCCTGGCCCAGTTCTAAACCAATAACGCCCAGGCCGATAACAGCCATGGATTTTGGAATTTCGTCCATTTCAAAAATTTCGTCTGTGGTTATGAGTTTATCTCGAACCTCCATCCAAGGTTTAGGTATTATTGGACGAGAACCCGCTGCAATTATGACCTTGTTTGCTTTGTAGGTTTCGCCACCAGCTTTAATGATATCGCGATCAACGAACTCAACCCGTTCTCTAACGAGATGCTCCTTCTGCCAGTCATCCATGCCTTTTTTGACTCCACCAGTGAATCTGTCGCGAAGTCCTCGAACATGGTCCATGACTTTTTTAGAATCGACCATTAAATTCTCGGCACCCGATATTCCTAGATCACCCATAGTTAGTCTTCGATGGTAATCATTTGCAACTTGAATAAGAACTTTTGAAGGCATACAGCCAACACGGGCGCAAGTTGTGCCCAATGGTCCATCGTCGAAAACCAAATAGTTCTTTGTTACTTTTTCCACTTCACGTCGAGCGGTGAGTCCCGCCGATCCAGCTCCAATTATGGCAACATCAAGTTGTCTCATTTTCTACTCCTTTAAAGAAGAATTTATGTGTTCTTCTTTGTTTTCGTTAGTAGAGTAGCTCTTGTTACAGTGGAGTGCCAATTGATTCTTTCCATGGCTGTATAGAGAAGATCTATCTTAAGAGAGCGTGCATAGATAGCATAAATAATGCGCTCTAAGTGCGTTCAGTTTGATTTGAAGTGTTTCTTGGCTTCTAATGTACCTAGTTATCTAAGCTTCGACCGCTTTGCTGGCCGCCAGATGACCCGGAATTGAATAGAGTCTGGGCATTACTACATAACTCGGGTTTGGTGAGTTCTTCGAACCAATATCTTGCTCCACTATTGGTGAGGTGTAGCTTATCTCCAGCAAGATAATTTTGATTCACTGAAAAGTCTCGCTTGCTATCGGCAGTCACTCCAGGGACAAAAGTACATCGAGACTGTCCACCGGATCCCATGTCTTGCAGAATCTGTCTTATCTTTTCTTGGGTTTCTTCCATTTTCTGAGTTGTAATAACTCTGTGATTTGTAGGCGGGTTCGTAATCCAGCTACAAGGTGTGCCGGGAGGGAGCTGATCGATCATGGCTCTCACAGAGTTTTCAAAATCTCTTGAGTTTCTAAAGCCCACTGAGTTCGCAGAAAAGTTTATGACGGCCACATCAGGCTGCATTCCTTGCATCATTCTCTCTAAGACTGAAGTTCCATGGTGAGGTTGGCATAATCCCGAACCATACAATTCATTGGGGGCATTAAAATTTCCAGCAGAACCATTGGTTGATCTAACCTTTTGGCTGCAAAGCCAAGCTTTTTTGTCGGCCTTGTTCTGTTTGTCCGTCCAGTGCCGAGGAGAAGAGCCGCTTACGGCTAAAAGGTGGACGTCGTTTTCAACTCCCTGAGAGTCAATACCACACTCTTTCAAGGGGTTTTCCAAGAAGTCTGAGATATAGCCACCAAAATAACCTACACTTTGGGAGTCTCCCAGATATAGAACATCCATAGCTTTTGTTGTCAGGGAAAATAATAATACGAAACTAAAAAGTAAAACTCTCTCCATAAGAAAGTTTACCACAAGAGAG
>CAZFYV010000409.1:0-2705 GCA_964523195.1 uncultured Pseudobdellovibrionaceae bacterium | reverse complement strand
CATTCTGAAATGATTTCAACCAAGATATACAGTAACCAAACTGTTCGCTAAAAAACCTCAAGGTTTACAGCAGGATGTTGAAAACTATTGAGGTGAATTTTGATTGAGTTCTGGGGCAAAAAATTATTTGGTGTTTTTCTAGTAGTAATGAGTCTACCTTTAAGTGGTCATGCTCAGGCCAATTTCTATGCCTGCAGTTTTCAGTCTGCCGATGTCTCTAGACCTTCTCAGCATGTTCAGCAGGCGAGTTTTGGATTAGTTGAAAAAGAATTTCATGGGTTTGTCTTGGCTGCGGGTTTAAAAATGCTGACAGTTCAGTCACCAGACTTCCAGCACAACGGAGAGTCTGTCGATGTGAGATCAAGCTTGAACCTAACATATGTGTCTTCCGGGCAATATGAAGTTTGGATTCATCATGGGCAAAGCTTTTATGATTCGGTGGCCAGATTAGATTACCCCCATACATTTCAAGTGAAGCTTCCCAACGGAAAAGTTCTGCAGGGTGGATGTAATCCCAATATCTAATAAATCTTAAAAGTTAAATGGTAGCGACAGGGAAACATGAACTGATTCGACTTTGTATCCCGGATCTGGAAGTTCAGTTCCAAAACTCTCATACTTTGTAACATCATAAAACAAAAAATCGAGGCTAGCTCTAATTCGTTTGGCAACAAACAAAGCCACTGAAAGTTTGTAGGTAGTGGTTTTTAACTTGAAATTGTTCACGGTATCTTCAAACTCACCATCGGGATAATAGCCAAACCAAAATCGAGCAACTCCGTAATCTGCTCCTAGTCCGCCACCAATCATTGTGTGATTCCATTCTCCTCGTTGCAGTGGAGCGCCAAAAGTATAGGGGCCACCTGTATGGTAGTCTCCACCAAAAAAGAAGCGTCCGAAATAGGCTCCTGACTTCACTCCTAAAAAGAATCCATCTCCAACGTCCACGAGGTCACCCAGTCGAACTTCTGTTTTTGCAAGGCCAACATAGGGTTCTATAAAAGCGGACTGCGCTTGAATGGACATGGGAGCTAGTAAGAGTACAATTGTAAGAAACAATCTCATGGACTAATGCTCCATAACTCTCTGCAGAGAATCAAGGTGATTATTTGAAAAAGTTTGTTTTTGTTCTATTGAGTATTTTTCTCATGCTTCTAGGAGAGATGAGCTTCGCTCAAAGTGACCCTAAGCAATATGGAGGTTTTGCTCTCTTTCCCCAGGGTTCTAGTAGAGTCATGGGGATGGGAGGTGCTTTCGCTGCAGTTGCTGACGATGTATTTGCGATTCCCTTTAATCCAGCGGGATTATCATTTAGTGAAGAGATTTTCTTATTTGGAGGAACGCAAAATAGGGTGATAAACCGAGAAGCCAATCTCGCGGGAGGGGTAGACTTTTCAGAACCCTATGAGTTTTTATTTTTTGCTGCTGCATACAACTTTAAAAACTTTAGTGTTGGAGTGGCTTACGTTTCTCCGTTTTTTTCTCAGAGTGAGTTCTTCGATCAAAAAACCGAGTTTGTTCTACAAAATTATGAAATTGCTCTAAGCATGAAAATTAACAAAGCTCTTTCTTTGGCTGTTGTTGGAATTCAAAGCGAGTCTTTTCAGTCCTATGACAACTCAACGTCCGCATTGAGTTTTTCTGAAAGAGAAAGGGTTTTTAGCTACCGAGTTGGAATGATGTTGAGAGGCAAGAGAATAGGTTTAGGTTTTGCTTATGAGCCAAAAAAAGAATTCGATGTGAGCACCTTGAGAAACGCTGATATCGGCTTTCCCTATTTTAGAGATGTTGTGGTTCCAGCAAAATTGACTTTTGGAGCTAGTTATCAAGCTAATAAAAACCTTCTTTTTGTAGCCGATATCGATTTCATTGAGAAGGTTTCTGAAAGTGTCTTGGTCGGCTCTGGTTTGTTTAATGCTGAAATAGAGATTAAGCCAGAATCCTATACGGTTCTTCATGGAGGGCTCGAATATAAGATCGTTTCTTCTAAGTATAATGAAGTCGTTGGCCGTCTAGGGGCTTACAAGGAGCCCTCTCGATTGTTTAACGGAGAAGATCGCATTCACTACACTTTGGGTCTTGAAGTTCGTTTAGGTCCCGTCGTTTTGGGTGTCTCATTTGATCAGGCGAAGGACTTTAACAATACGGCCCAAGGCTTCTCTGTTTCGTTGGGGCATCTCTAAGAAAAAGGTAAAAAAAAAGCCTTCTCGGAGGGGACCTTGAAGGCTTTTCGGGACATTTTGTTCTCTGAGGAATTTTGGTTTCGCGGAGGGGTCTGCGATATTCCAAAACCTAGGTTACGAGTGAACTCCACAATCTTCTGGTAGTTCGGGATCGTTAGGAGTTACCGGGAGGGGATCCACAGTAGGCTCAACGATAGGATTAGGATCTTGATCGTTTGGTACTTCACTCAAAGCTTGAGCTTGTGCCATTCCTAAAACTAAAACTACCATAATCAACAACAACTTCATTTTCGTATTCCTTTTGCCTCAGTGAACTAATTTTGATTCACAATTAGGACAGCTATAGAAGTAGCTTATGGGTCCTAAAAAATAAAATTATTCTTTTGAATTGGACCTCATTAGTATTTTTGATCGGTAACAATTCAGGGCATAATTTATTCGGCAAGTGCAAAAGATTGAATTTAATTTTCAGGAAAGACTCTAAATCATTGGAATAAAAGAGATATTTCTGGTTTCTCTAGG
>CAZFYV010000408.1:0-2744 GCA_964523195.1 uncultured Pseudobdellovibrionaceae bacterium | reverse complement strand
CAAGAATCACACGATTAACACCACCTTTAATAAAATTCTCAGCAGCCACTTTATAGGCAAGCTCGATACCCGCTCCACCATTTGTTGAGCCACCAGAATTCAATTTATCTAAAGATGATAAAATCTTATCCTTGTTCTTTCCAGAGGTAGACGGAAGAACTAACCCAGAAGATCCAGCGTAAACCACGATGGCAATGCGATCGTCACCCGTAAGATTGTCGATTAATAGTCGCAAGGCCTTTTTAACCAACGGAAGCTTATCTGGGGATCCCATGGATCCAGAAACATCTAGTAGAAAAACTAAATTGCTTCCTTTAGAGTTCCACTTGATATCTTTCCCTTTGAGTCCAATTTTTAATAAGTGGTTTCCTTGTGACCAAGGTGACTTAGCCATTTCTACATGAACCGCAAAAGGTCTATCATCTTTAGGAGCTTCATACTCATAACTAAAGTAATTTACCATTTCTTCAATTCGAACAGCATCCTTAGGAGGCATTACCCCTTGGTTCAAAAACCTTCTCATATTTGCGTAGGAAGCCGTATCCACATCAATTGAGAACGTTGAAAGTGGGTGGTCCATAACTTTTTTGAACTGATTTTCTTGGATATGATTATACTCTTCAGTATTCATAGGTTTATCAGCTGCAAAGGAGTCATCTAACTTTTCCGTTGGATATGGCGCAGGAGGTGCATTAGGAGGCATGCGCTTTTTCTTTCGAGCGACGATCATGCCACGGCTTCCACCGGCACCGTACATACCTTTACTCTCTTTTTTTCGAGACATAAGATAATTTCCAGAGGGTTTAGGTCTAGCCGGAGCCATTTCCATATCAGCCTCTCCCATCAATACATTGGAAGCAGTTGCACCTTCATCTCGAAATTTTATCGTTGTGCGTTTTGAGATTCTGGTTTTATCTGCAGCAGGAGCAGTTTTGACTTTTTGATTTTGGTTTTTGCTAGGGTTCATTGCAGAGATCCCAGGCTGAACTCTTTGCCCAACTTTAGAATCTTCATTGACGGTTGATCCAAGTGAACTTGGGTCACTTTCTATTTCGTTAGAGGCAATTTGATCCTGGCGCTCACTAAACCCCTGAAACTGAGGAACTACAAAAACAGCGGCCAGCGAAGCGGTCACAAGACCGACAGTGCCCCAACTTAGAAATTTAAACCAACTAAATGAACTAGCCTTACTAGAAGCATCTTGCTTAGGTGCTTTTTCAGTAGGAGAAACTATCTCAAACTTCGCTACTGACTCTTTTTCAAGTTCTGCGTGAAGAATTTCGGTGGTTTCTTTAATATCTTCTACGGCTTTCCTCAATAGAGGATCGTTCATCATTCTCGTTTCAAATTCTTTTCTCTCATTATCACTCAATTCATTCAGCACATAGGCTGTGATTTTTGGATCTTTAAGGTTAGGCGCCATGGCGTCCTCCTTCCTTACTCATTGACTCTCGAAGCTTAATAACTCCCTGGTGAATCAGAACACCAACATGATTTACACTATGACCAGTAATCTCACTAATTTCTTTGTAAGAGAGGTCTTCCTGAAACTTTAATCGCAAAACATCTTGGTGCTTTGCTGGTAAATCAGAGAATCGATCTAATATTGTTTCGTGCATTTCCTTTTTCTCAAGAACTTCACTCGGAAGCTCATTTGGACATTCAAGTGAATCTTGCCCCTCATCTGTCAACTGCCCCATGCGGCCTTCCTTTCGTAATAGGTCAATACATGAGTTTCGACAGGTCTTAAACAACCAAACCCTAAGCCCCGAATCAGATTCGAAACTTTCTTGGCGCCACATTTTTAAAAAGACATCTTGAACTACTTCACGAGCACTCTCAACACTATGGATGATGCTGATGGCATATCTAGTTAGAGGCATCTGAAAGCGTTGAACTTGCTTCTGAAACCAAGAGGTCTTTTCATCTGGATTAGTCGTTTTAAACATGTCTACTCCATTCAAAGACAACGACGGATGAGCTGGACTTTTATTAATAAAATCTCGGATTTTTTTATGATGTGCAAGTACTTAAAATTACCGAACTTTTGACTAATGATTCAAATTGAGACAGGACTTTTACAATTGTTCTTTCAGTCAAATCTGAAAAAACTCATTCTCGACCTATATATTAAGGACAACAGTCTGGGAATTTCGTACCCGGACTAACTTCTATTATTCTCTAACTCTTTAAAACAAGAGGGCCTTCTACCCCTCAATTCATTAAAATAAAGGTATGAGATCTCAATGGATTGTGGTCAGTGTAGGATTTATTTTCCTTCTGCTATCAGCTTCTATTTTTGGAGGCTGTGGAAAAGCCCGTGAATTAGCACGAGGTGAATTCATTGGTCCATCGATTGGTGCAGAAACTCCAGGAGCAATCTATACAGTTAAAACCGTTTATGTACCAACCACTACGGGAAGCATTCCTGGATGGAATTACCCAGGCACCTCTCCACAGGATAACGCAGCCAACGACTATCCATTCAACAGACCACTTATTGATTTCAATGAACCTAGTTTTCTGAATACGCAATCGCCATTTCATTTTACTTTTACATATCCGGCCAACAACTTTCGAATAGCCGACGCCCACCTCGTTATAGACACACAAAGAGATGGCTCAGATACGGAAGCTATTTTTGTGGATGGTGTTTTCACCGGAAGACCACCAGGAACTTTCGTGAACGACCTCTCTCCCCAAGTAACTCATGCGAATTTTCAGGGCAACCCTGGAGGGAATCC
>CAZFYV010000407.1:0-2748 GCA_964523195.1 uncultured Pseudobdellovibrionaceae bacterium | reverse complement strand
CGAAGAGTTCAGAGACTTTTTGGAGCGAAACTCCACAGGAGTTGGCTGCAAGTTTAAATATTAGATATTTGATCGGGTCTTCAAGTTCCTGACTTAGATCTTCTGAATAGGTGAGCTGATCTAATTCATTGGCAAATTCTGTCTTTTTTTCGAAATACTCTTTAATATCTAGAGGCATAGAATCTAAGATTTCTTTTACTTCTTCTGTTCCATAGAGATAAGAAAGTAGAGAGATCACTGTGGTCAGGGTAGGAAGTGTTTTTATCTGCCCCTTATGTAGTCGTCTTAGAGTTGGCTCGCTGACCCGACATCGTTTACTCAAGCTATTAAGTGTAAGGTGTGGGTGTTTAGACAAATAAGAACTCAGTTCGTGCCTAAGATAGGAAAGAACATCGTACTTGGAAGCATGTGTTACTTCTGAGTTAGATTTAGATACCTCGAAGTTTTCGACTTCCACCGCTAAACTCTCCTCCATCTAAAATAGCTTCTTGAATCAATTGACCGGACTCGCACGGACTAATCGAGAATGTGTGACGCCCTAAAAATTTGTCGTCTGAATATCTGTCACGGTGAGATTTCGCAAAAAAGTCCACTCTAAAATTGAGTTTTCCGTAGTCCGTTACAGAACTCCAAAGTGTTTCTTTAAACGCTTTACTGCATACAGGGTTTCCTCTAGAGTTTGACTTCTCAGCCTGCCTTGATGCTGCAGCAAACGAATCAAAAAATAGTCGATCTTTACCGAATTTTCTTTCTTTCAGATTAACCTGCCATTCTTCACATTGCTTTAGAGGCTCACGTGTCTGTACTGTATTGGTGAATACGCAAAGAGATGTGGGCTTTAGCCACAGATTGGAATTTGGAAATTTGCGATTCCACACCCGTTTGTGAAACTTGTTGGAATGAAAGGCTTCTATAGGGTCCATGGAGGTAAAAAGTCTTTTTGCCCTTTGGGTATGGTGATCATCTCGACTCGCTTCTGATACAAAAGCAATGAGAAGAATAGCTGTGATAAGACCTAATCTCATTTTTCCCCCGAATTCTGAGTGTCCAAACTATAAATAGAGTTAGAGTTTGAACAGAAATTGCTCCAGGATTGAAAAATCTCTAGAGCTTTAAATGCAAAAAAGCTCTGCAATATGAAATTGCAGAGCAAGATTTATCGCTAACGCAAATTAATTGCACATTTGGATAGGGTACACATGACGACCGAGATACTTTTTGTCAGCATAACGATCTCCGCTTGTTTTGCGATAAAAATCAACTCTGAAAGTTGTAGGAGCTGTGCTCTTAACTAGCCCTTTGTTAATACAGAAAGCGTCACCACGAGCTTTACTGCTATTATCGGCGTAATCTTCAGCTCTTACACGTGATCTAAATTCCTTGATTCGTGCAGAGTTTTCCATCTTTACACCCCAAAGAACACACTTTTGAAGTACACGAGTGCGGTCTCCTGAGATGATAGAAGAGAAGCTATCAGAGCAATATGCGTTTCCTCTAGCATTAGAAGAGTCAGCTTTTCTTGAAGCTGCACCGTAAGTATCGAATACTGCTGTATCTCTGCCGAATTCTCTGTCCTTAAGATCTACAGACCACTCTGTGCAGATTTTAATTTCTCTTGTCGTTTGAATTTTGTCGTTTGTTAAACAAAGGCCCGTTGGCTTAAACCATGTGCTTGTTCCTGGAAGGTTGATGTTCCAGATTCTTTTTGTGAATTTGTTTGAGTTCATCGCCTCATCAGCTGACATAGAGTCAAAAAGTCTTTCAGCTCTCATTTGTGCAAAGTTGTCGTCGCGATCTGCAAATGCCGTCGCTGCAAAAGTTATTGCTAATAGTACCATTAGAGTTTTCATTCATCCCCCTGATTTGTTTTGGTTTAACAGAAGAGTTAGTGGGGGAGTTGAATTGGGTCAAATATAGCAATTTGTATTATTTAAAATACTTCGTCACAAAAAAGGATGACGAAGTTTAGTGAGGTATAGATAAAGAATTCTTCGTCATCAAATTAAATGAACTAGTCGTGGTGGGGCTATGCATTTAAGATTATTTTTTTAGAAATTGCTCAATAGCTTCTGTGACGGTCACAGCTTGCATATCTTTTGGTTTAAAATAGATGCGACCTTTTGGTTTGGTCTTTTTAA
This sequence comes from uncultured Pseudobdellovibrionaceae bacterium, assembly GCA_964523195.1. GTDB lineage: Bacteria > Bdellovibrionota > Bdellovibrionia > Bdellovibrionales > JAGQZY01 > JAUHWN01. The sequence goes on along the minus strand of CAZFYV010000407.1, from coordinate 610 downwards.
CATCTATAAAGACAAAATTTTCATATTGGGTGCCGGACTTTCCTTGATGGACCTTTTTAATGTTTTCAGGTTTTAAACTCAGGTTGAGTGGTTTAGACTCATGCTCACCCTTGCCTTTGTTAAGCTGTATCAAGCCAACCCCTAAACCACCACCAATGGCACCTGTGACCCAAGATGGAAGATCTGGGAAGAACTTCATTTTGAGGAATGTAAGTACTCCAACGACACCACCAAGAACTCCGAGAAATAGTAACACTTGCCCAGTGTTGCTTTTAGAGTGAAATCCAGAGACCTGTATGTGCGATTCAAGTATTTCGACCTTACCTTGGCCCGAGATCCGAAGAGGGGTTGCTGTTTCACCAATACCAGGAGGTTCAAAACTGCCTTGAAATGAAACATGTTGAACGTTTGATTCGAGTTTCTCTGCTGCACCCATGGTTCCTCCGAAGTTTATTGACCTATAACTATTCGGAGGTTCCATGTGGATTTTAAAGGTTCATTTTTGTTTCTAACACCTTTAGTAGGTGACTCGCATTTCAATAATATACAGCTTTTTTCCTTCGGTAAAAGTAAGAATTGGTGTGTTCATTGTGGCTTTGTCAGACCAAAA
>CAZFYV010000406.1:0-2753 GCA_964523195.1 uncultured Pseudobdellovibrionaceae bacterium | reverse complement strand
ATGTAGTCTGTTTTGATACTCTAATTTAAAAAGCCAAAGGTTTTTAACCTTTGGCTTTTTTTGTGAGAAGTTCGATCTCATGCTTATTTCGCTAAGTTTTTAGAGATCTTATCACCAGCAAAATGTACGGTGAGAACGATAGCACTAATTACGAGCCCTGGGAAAACCGCCAAGCTAGGGGCTTCGTAAATCGTCTCCTGCGCATTAGACAACATATTACCTAGGCTAGGAGTTGGTGGTTGAATTCCAAAACCAAGAAAGCTTAGTCCAGCTTCAATTAAAATTGCATTACCGATGACAATTGCCGATGCGGCTAAAACCGGGGTCACAGCGTGTGGAACGATATGTGAAATCATAATTCTAAAATCTTTAGCTCCCATGGATTTTGCTGCATCGACAAACTCAAGTTCTTTTGTTGCTATAACACTCCCACGAACAAGTCTGGCGATCGACATCCATGAAAACAAGCTTAAGATAAAGATGACCTTTATGAAACCTTGTGACTCATGAGAAATACCCCCCAAACTTTCAGACACCTTGGTGAGATCAACGGCGGCTAAAACAATTAGAATTGGAATTAAAGGAAGACTTAGAAGAGCGTCTGTAACTCTCATAAGTACTTGGTCAGCAAGTCCACCGTAAAACCCCGCAAGTCCACCAATAAGTAGTCCTATAAGAGCTGAGAATATTGCAACCATTATTGAAATCAAAATAGTGTTTCGAGTGGCTAGAACAAGTCGACTATAAACATCTCTACCTAATTCATCGGTTCCGAGAAAGGAATTTTTCTTTAAAGATTGAGCCATCTCCCAAAACTTCAAACTTGCCCCACTTAATTCAGAAGCTTCCATCTCAATAATTTGGGAAACAATATCGGGCTCCAATAAGCTCTCTATATCAAACTCTCCCTCTGAAGTGCTGTCTTGTAGGTAATTCTGAGGGTTGCTGAAATCGATTTGATCTTCTGTGCTTGTTAAGTCTGAAAAGCTTTCTTTTAACTCTTCTTTAAACTGTTCATCGGAAAATGAGCTAACGAATTTGTCTCTTTGAGAGTCACTAATTTCAATAAGTTGAGAAAATGGTTTTGCATATCTTTGTGTGGGGTTCTGTGAAAAAGGGTCGTAATCAATAACCATAAAGCCAATAAGGCCCAATAAAAATATTGAAACAAAAGTAACATAATACTTTTTTGAAAAGCCTCGTTGCTTCATGAGCCTGGCCTCTCAATTCTTGGATCAAGCTTGAAGTACAAAATATCAGCTAAGAAATTGCCGAATAGAACCATAAAGACAACGATCATTAAGGCAAACATAGCGACATTAAAATCGTTTTCCAAAACGCTATTAAAAATCAATCTTCCCAGGCCAGGGTACGAAAACACTGTCTCAGTAATTACAGCACCAGAAAACATAGTTCCGATGCTTAAAGATACGATAGTGACCAAGGGAATTAGAGCGTTTCTTAGACCATGTTTAAGCACGATAGCTTTTAATGAGAGGCCTTTAGCTTTAGCGGTTCTAATGAAGTCTTTTTCAATCACTTCAACCAGAGAGTTACGGGTAAACTTTAGGAATAAGCCAGTCTGTGCAAATGATAAACTGACCACTGGCAGTATTAAATATTTCAGGCGATCTAAAGCTACGTCAAAAAAGCTGCCTTCGGCTGCTCCAATGGTTTGATATCCTCCTGCCGGAAATAGTTCCAAAGAAACTGCAAAACAAAGTATAAGAAGAAGAGCTAGCCAAAATGAAGGTACAGAAGTACCAGTGAATGCGAATCCACGTATGATACGATCGATAACTTTTCCCCTTTTGACTGCAGCAAGAGTTCCTAGAGGGATTGCGACAAACAAGGAGAGTAAAAGCGAAAGGCCGCCCAATAAGAAAGTGTTAAAAATAGGACTTCCTACAACATCTGTAACTGGCACTTTGAAGGTTCTGGAGTAACCGAAATCTCCCCGAATAGCTTCACCAAACCAATTGAAATAGCGAACATATCCAGGTTGATCTAAACCATAGATTCTTTTTAATCGTTGTAGATCTTCTGAGGTCATATTTGGATTCGATTGGATCATTAAATCCAACGGATCCCCTGGCATAAGAGCCATTATCTGAAAGATGACAAACGATAGAACAAAAAATGTTAAGAGATTAAAGAAGAGACGCTTTAAGAGATAGTTAGACATAATAAAGCGCCGCCTTTACCTACTTTAAATCCCATTCTTCAATGTGATTTGTGTCTCCGAAGTTGTGTCCAATGAGTTTGTACCCTTTTAACTTCTTGGGTGTTACTGAGATCGCAGCCCGAAAATAGAGAGGAATCACAGGCACCTCTTCTGTGTAGTACTTTGCCATCTCAAAGGCCATCTTCTGGCGAGATTTTGGATTAAACTCGGTTTCAATCTTCTCAACCAAGCGATCAACTCTCTTATTAGACCAACCACTCCAATTGTGTCCACTGTAACTATTCTTGTTTGTTGGGATGCTCTCAGTGTGGAAGTGAGATCTCATATTCTCTTCGGGTTGAAAAGTAAAAGCTGACATGCTCATAGCCTTAAACTTTAATTTTGGAAGAATATCTCCGAATAATACTCGAGCTGGATGATTTTGAATGACAACTTCAACACCAATTTTCTTCAATTGATCTTGTATGAAGGCTTGAACAGTCTGTCGCATTTTGTTCCCAGCTGTTGTCGTTAGCTCAAAAGATAGTTTTTTGCCGTTCTTGTACCTAAATCCATCTTTTCCGAGTTT
>CAZFYV010000405.1:0-2759 GCA_964523195.1 uncultured Pseudobdellovibrionaceae bacterium | reverse complement strand
ACGCTGATATTACTCAGCAAAAGAATACTATTAGCTCCAATCCAGACAATCCAATCATACCACCACCACAAAACGATGATATCGACACTAACAATGGTAGCGACCGCAAGCCGGCCGTAGCGCCACCTAATATGGATGGCTTCGCATTATTTCCTGCACTCAATGATCCAGTTAATCCAATTGACCCTGCTTATATGTCATTAAGCAGAAATGGACCTGAAGACTTTTCGGCATCGGCCACTGAACAACAACAATTTACATTTTCTAGTTACTTCTTCTTAGATACTGACGCTCGAGGAGCTAATAAGCGCATGACACTTGTTAGTGCGGCTCATTCATCTTGGATTTTTAATCCTGGCTTTGATGTATTCGCCTATTCTGAAGGATCGGTCGATATCACTGGTTCAGGTGAAATCATTGTGACTCTTCAAGATGGTGATTTAACCTACCCACAAGGTGTTAAGTCCATTGGAAATACAATAGAAGCAAGATCTACTCAATTGGTCATACTTGATAGTGAATGGCATAATATTCATGTACTTGTCGATTCCACACAGGCGACTCCGGAAAATCGGATTAGAGTATTCATCGACGGTAATCCAGTTGCTATGACCTATACGAACAACAATTTAGTACCACTCAATTCGATAAGTGCCTTTACCAATGATGTGGCAAATATTTGCATTGGTGCAAAGTGCACCTTAGACGAAACTTATTTCGATAGACCTGAGTTTGATGCAGCTGTTGCTGGCGGTCTAATCGCAGAGGCTCAAGAGGAAAGTGGTCCAAACTCAAACTATCTTTATTCTCGAGACATTAGTGTCGACAATACTTTCCACGGTGGTTTGGCACAATCGGTTCTATCTGTAGGTCAAAGACTTCCTTGGACTGAGTTTTATGATCAAGTGAATAACGGAGCGATGGTTTTCAGTGCCAGTGATCCAGATGTCATACCAGTTTCAGACGCCAGTTTTGCTCTTACTCTAGATTCAACGGACAACGTTGATGATGGGATTGACGCCTTTTCTCTCGACTCATTATTCAGCAATTCGAGAGTGTCTTACGAAACAGCGACTGACCCTCAAATGCCTTAAATTAAGGCTCATCTAAGCTCTAAAGAGCTCCTAAGCGACTTTTTAACCACATTTAAGAGAGATTACGCAATAGGCCATCAGTGCTGTGATGTTCCTCGTTGACATTCCCATGCCCCTAGACCATCTTTTTTAAGCATGGCCTGGAATATCAATAACTTAGGGCCTTATGATCGAGACTAGGGAGTTAATTTTGAGCGAAGAACAAGAGAGCTACAAGCCGCAAACATCAGTGATCGAAAAAAACTTTAAATGGATCGTCGCCGTTGTTGTCTTAGGTCTACTCGCCGGTGGCGGTAATGCCGTTTACAAATCGCAGTTAAAGAAACAAGAACAAGAAGCCTATTCTAAACTCTATTCTGCACAGAAAGTTTATTTAGAAAAGAAAGAAGCTTTCCAAAAAGAATCTTTGGTGGATCTTCAAAAGAAGCCAGGAGACAAAACGGAAACCAAAAAAACAAAAACAGGTGACCTGACAAAAGATTTTGGAGAGGTTGTTACTCAACTAAAATCCTTTATTGACCAGAATCCAGGCAAACAAGCAACAGCTCAAGCTGCATTTTACCTTTTTGAAATCCACAAGGACTATGAAAAATTGGGTGAGGCTGTAGACTCCATTCGCACCGCTCTTAAAGGAATGCCTGAGGGACTTACAACAGACTTATTGCAAATGACATTGGGTAACTCCCTTGCAGAATCTGACCAATGTGACGAAGCGGTAACCCATTATCAGAAAGTGCTTTACGGCAAAACGATTAAGTATCTAAAAAGTGAAGCTGGACTGAGAGCAGGTCTATGCCTCGAAAAAATGAAGCAGATGGACCGTGCACTGGATATGTACCAAAAGGCTATCGACGCTGACCCAGAGTCTCAAATCGCAAAAACTGCTGAAAAATACCTTCGAGTTTTAAAAACTCAAACCAATCAATCGAATAGTGTTACTCCAGCAAAAGAAACTTCACCAGAAGGACAAAGCTAGTGTTATTTAAAAATATAAAGCTTGTTATTGTCGCATCCCTTTGCCTTTCAAGCTTGGGACTCTTGGGTTGCCAGAATTTTGGAAAAGAAACCTCCAAAAGGAGTTTTACCTTTGAACCTATTTGGGTTCGCTCGACAACCAAAGAGCCTGATTTAGGTTATCGCAGACAAAACCGAATGCGCCCTGAGCTCAGTAAAAAATTGGTCTTTGTCGGCAATGCGATCGACAATATCTCAGCCTATGATCGCTTTAACGGAGATGAAATCTGGCGCTTTGACGTCAAGTCTGGAGTCGAAGGCGGAGCGAGCCTGGTGGGCGACAAGCTTTATTTTGGCGCCAGTAACGGTCAGTTTTACGCTCTACAGGCTGGAACAGGACGATTAATTTGGTCGTTTCCTTTAAGAGCCGAGTCGCTTTCTCCTCCTAATGTCCAAGATGGTCGAATTTACCATTTATCTGGTGACGGTCGACTGTATGCGATTGAAGCAAAGTCAGGATCAAAGCTATGGGTTTATTCGAAAAGAAGCTCATCTAATCTTTCTATCCGTGCTTCAAGTCGCCCACTCATTTTCAATAATAGAGTTTATGTTGGATTTGCTGACGGCTCCATATCTTGCTTGAATGCTCAAACCGGTGGTTTGATATGGGAAAAGAACTTGGGAAGAGGCGAAAAATTTAATGACGTTGAC
>CAZFYV010000404.1:0-2775 GCA_964523195.1 uncultured Pseudobdellovibrionaceae bacterium | reverse complement strand
ATCTTTTTTTCTAGCTCATCAGCATCTTCTAATATTTCTGGCACTAAGCTTCCCACATTTGCTGTTAGTGCAGCTAAGATAGGTCCGATTTGCTCGTCACTCAATCCACGCTCATTTTTAAAGAAGTTGTAATACTCTGATAACCGATCAATTGACATATTGATGGCTGCGATCGATTGCAACTCACTTTCCGCTTTTATAACTTGAGCGCGAATAGCTGCTTGAGATCTCTCAACCTGTTTCCTCGTTTCTTCACGCTCGGCTTCAGATAAGCTTTCTAAGGCCATCTGTTTTTCTTTGATGGCCATAAGCATTGAGAAATGAACTTCCATGGCCCACACTCGACTTAACTCCTTTTGAGGTGGTTTTTCTGGAGCAACCGCAGAGGTATCACCACTAGCGACGGCTTGTCGATACTCTAAATCTTGAATGCGATAAAGAAGAACATGGGGGAACTCTCTTGCTAAATAGGCATTAAACGTAACTTCAGGGTTTGTTTCTGCGTCTTGAAAGTAACCGGCAACGAAATCTTCTACACGCTCCATATCTCCATTTGGAAGAATATAATCATAGTAAACCGCTCTACTTGTATCAGTAGCATAATCTAGAGTGGCCCAAAATCCAGCGATCAACTTGTCGTTAAAAGCATAAATAGTTGTAAGTAAAGAACCCGCAATGGCTAAACCAATGGCCGTTTGAACCGAAGTACGAATATATTTAATAAACCCTAGTGGAGTAAAATCTGTAATTCCGTTTTTCTTCTTTAGAGTGGCTAGAGCTTTATCACCAAGTGCCGCTTGTGTTGCTGGAGAGATCACCGCTCCAAACTGATCATTGGCTTCAGTCACTCGAGTTTTAAACTCTTCCACAACCATCAAGTAAGCGATTACAGATCTTGCACGAATTGAGGGTCTACGGTGATCTGACTTCATCGCCTTACTCAATTTGTTTAAAAGAGTTTTTAAATCACCTTTAACTTCGTTATCATTACTGTTGGCAAGAATAGTTCTATACCATTGTCGTATTCGGTTGAACGACTCACCATAATCATACTCTAGCTGGCGAATAGAATCCCCAAAACCTCGAAAGAGCCTAGTTACTCGTCCACCGAACATTTCCTTACGGCGATTTTTAACGGCTCTAATATGCTCATCGATTCCAAGTCGAGTGAAAACCGTAATAACTTTATAGCCAAAAGTTCCGTCGGCTTCAAGTTGAGGAACATTTATAATAATTTGCTCTTCTCTTCCACGATTCAATTTTACGACTTTTATCTTTAGTTTTTTAAGAATTTCATTATCAGCTTGATCAAGTCTCCAGCCTGAAAATTTCTTTCGAGCAATCTCCAAATATCTCAATTCAATTAAAACATTGGTCGCATTCATAATTTTAAGCGCCAACTCTTTCTCATAGTCTTGTAGCCGAGAAAGATCTGATTCAACTAACTCCATGCCCTTTGCGATATCAGAATCAATCGCTGACTTATCTGCGGTTAAACCAGCCAGTGAAGATTCCTTTGCTCTTAACTCTTCTTCCGCCTTCCCCTTCTGCTTGATTATGTCTTCGATCTCTTCAACATCATCAGAGGTTAACTCACCTAGCTTTTTATTGAGGACAGCAATCTGAGTCTCAATCTCAGTAATAGCAGCTAGTGTCTTTTCGATTTCTTCGTTCTTTGACTCCGATGACTTCGATTGAATAAGGCTTACGGCAATTGATAAGGTTTCGTTGTCTTTTGCATACTTAGCCGGCACAGGGTTTTTCTGTAAAAAGTAAAGCAAAGCCTTTCTCGATGCTTCTTTACTTCGTGGCCAAAAGGTCCCAAAAACATTTCGGCGCTCATGTTGATTCCAGAAGCGATTTTCAAATTTTTCTGCTTCTGCCTTCCATTCAGCCTCATCAAATTTCGTGTCTTCGTATTTAGTTTCAAAGATCTCAGAACATGAAAATCTTGAATCTGCCAAAGCATTTTGAGCAAGAGTTAATAGTACGACTACCGACAAACAACGTAATAAATTTCCCATGGCGCCTATATGAGCAATAGGAGTGCCATAAAGACCTATCTCATAAGCGATTAAGGCCTATTTCAGACTGTAAACGTGACGGGTTTGGGCCCTAGAGCCCCTAATTTGCGTTCCAAAACGGGCCCGCTAAATGACTAAAATCACCTACTTTTTTCGAACATTTGACCAGGCTTTGACCTGCCAGTTGGTCTTACATTCAGCGACCAACTCTCCATCGGAATTTTCGATCTTAGTGACCATGGGAATCCAGCTGCCTTCTTCTGAAATTTCTGGCCACTCAAGTGGTGCTTCAGAATAGGCTTTAAGACTACCTCTTCCTTGCTTGTGATAATCAATTTCTAGTTTACCAATGATCATACGGTAATCAGAAAGTGGAAATTTTTGAGCGACCAACAAGCCTGCAGCGTACTCACCCATTAAAGCCAAAGCACAGGCATGGGCTCCACCAACGTGATTTCTTCTAAAAAACCGCGGCGGACTTTTAACTTCAACTCGACATGGATTAATTTCTTTTATTTGTAATCCAACACCAATATTAAAAGGAATTCCTACAGCAAGAAGAGAATCTAAAACTCGATTGCGAACACCTTCGTGGGGAATTTTATCTGTGATTTTAAATGGATTAAACTTCATTTGATTCCTCTTTATTTGCTCGCTAGATTATTTGGCATATTGGTTAATGTCTCTTGATACTCTTTCACAAATCGATCGATGATTTCTCGACAAGTGAGAATATAAAAACAGGGCTTTT
>CAZFYV010000403.1:0-2789 GCA_964523195.1 uncultured Pseudobdellovibrionaceae bacterium | reverse complement strand
TAATAAGGAAAAGGTTTTAATACCTATCGATGGGCATCCCAATGAACTTTGGAATAGAGAACTCGCTAAGTTTTTAAAAGAGAAGTTAAATCTAAACTAGACACCAAATGAAGAACCGCACCCGCAGGTTCTTGAAGCATTCGGGTTTGTGAATATAAAGCCTTTGCCATTGAGGCCACCCTCGTAATCCAATGTCATTCCAGCTAAGTAAAGGTAGCTCGTAGGATCAATTACAAGGCGAGTTCCGAAATCTTCGAAACTTTTATCGGAATCTTTTTCTTCAGTATCGAAATCGAGTTTGTAAGACATCCCAGAGCAGCCACCTTGAGCAACGCTAACACGCAAAAATGAAGATTCTCCAGCCTTGGTGTCCTGGCTCTTCAAAGTTTCGATATGTTTTGCAGCTGTTTCAGTTAAGCTAATCATCGTGCCTCCATCTATTAATATACTGCAACTCTCAGAAAAAGTTAAGCATTTTAGATATTTAGCTAAGTTACTGAATTTAATTGAGAAAAAAACTAGTTTATTTTTACTGATTTGCCCCAGCATAGAAATATCCATCGAGGGCTGTACAAGGCTCTAGGTCTGTATTTGACCTAAATCACAGTTTTTTTTACGTTAAAAACGCTTCTAAACTTCTCAAGTAGTAGTTTAATTTCATCCTCGGAGGTCATTCGGCCAATACCGATTCTGATTGTTGAGCGACTGAGTTCAGGACTTACTTTTAAAGCCTCCAAAACATGACTCCCTACACTGCCGCTCGAACAAGCGGAACTAGAGCTAAATCCGACTTTGTGTAGGCCCAATAAAATTTTGTCTGGTTTGGTTCCAGCAACTGAGAAATTGATATTGTGGTAGAGCCGCTGAGTAGGGTGACCGTTAAGGTGGATTCCTTCAAACTCAGACAAAAGGATATTCACGAGATCGTCTCTCATGGTCTTTATTCGGCTTTTCTCACTTTCCATATCATTAAATGCGATTTCCGCTGCTTTCCCTAGTCCCACAATGCCTAGAACATTATGGGTTCCCGCGCGAAGTCCTCGCTCTTGGCCGCCCCCCACAAAGAAAGGAGTAAACTTGAAGTCCTTTTCAGAGTTAATGAAAAGCGCTCCTATGCCTTTTGGGCCATAAATTTTGTGTCCGCTGATGGAGAGAAAGTCGATTCCGATCTCTTTTGCATTAATCAGGTACTTGCCAAAACTCTGAGCAGCGTCCACATGAAAGACGATTCCATTTCGTGAACAGATCTCACTAAGTTCTTTAATCGGGTTGAGAGTACCAATCTCATTATGCCCGTGAAGCAAAGTTAGCATTTTAGTTTTGGGAGTGATTGCTGCCTGTAATATCTCCGGAGTAACCATGCCGAATTGATCAGTTTCTATATATTTAACCGAAGCTCCCCAAGACTCCAACTTTTCTAAAACACCCAAGGTTGCTTTGTGCTCGATTCGCGTGGATAAGATTTCAAATTCCGAAGGATTGTTTCTGTAGTGTTCAAAAATTCCCAAGACGGCAGTGTAAATACTCTCCGTTGCACCGCTAGTAAAAACAATCTCTTTAGACTTACAGCCGGTAAGTTTCGCAACCTGTGTGCAGGCGGCTTCGCAAGCTCCCTCTGCTTTCCAGCCCCATTGGTGTTGTGAGCTAGAAGGGTTTCCAAAATGCTCTTTCATAAAAGGCATCATTGCATCGAGAACCCTCGAATCAATTGGAGTTGTCGCATGGTAATCGAAGTAGATTGCTTTTTTAGGATCAGGTTGAACTGCCACTACAGCCTCCGGCTTGTCTAAATATCTGATAATTGCGCCATTTTGGCACATTTCTCGGTTCTTTAAAGTAAAAAATGAGCTTAATTTACCCTAGAAACGCATTTACTGGGGTTTCAGAAAAGGCCCCTGATTTCCAAGTTTTAAGCGCCACCTTTTAGACTAAATGATGCAAATGCTTTTCCAAAGGGGGAATCACGTCCCTTTGGCGAGTCAAAAGCTACTAGATGCAGTAGGCAAAAGTCCAAAAGCCACTAGATGTAGTTTGCGCTACTTGACCGACGGAAGCTTGCTTGATTTGATCGAGTCGTTCTTAAAAGTCCCACCCCTTTAAACCAAGAAAAGAGGTTAAGAATGGCCACTGATTCCACGACCATAAAGAATAATTCTTCAGAAATTGAGATTCCTTCAGTCTTCGTATCAAAAGATGAAAATCCATATGAGCAAATCAAATGGACCGAAAGAAATAGTCAGATTTATTCAAGCGATGGGAATTTGGTTTCGGATATTCAGGGAATTGAAGTACCAGAAACTTGGAGTCAGCTGGCAACCGATATTGTTGCGAGCAAATATTTTAGAAAAGCTGGTGTTCCTCAGTTTAACGTCACCGAAGTCATTGATGGGAAGAAAACTCTTGAGAACGCAAAACAAACTAAAGAAGTAGGGGCTGAAAACAGCGTACGCAGTTTAGTTTTTAGAGTTGCCCACACGATTATGAGATCTGGATTAAGGCAAGGGTATTTCAAAGACAAAAAGAACGCTCAGCAATTCGAGAAGGAGTTGACTCATATTCTTCTTAATCAAAAAGCAGCGTTTAATAGTCCGGTATGGTTTAATTGTGGGCTTAGTGAGATCTATGACATAAAAGGGTCCGAAGGGAACTTTTCGCTTAATTTTGATACCCGAAAAATAGAAGAACTAAATGACTCATATAAGAGTCCTCAATGTTCAGCTTGTTTGGCGAGCTGAAAAATCCCCATCAAATCATCATAGACACTTTGGATAAAACAAGATGAAAATTGA
>CAZFYV010000402.1:0-2824 GCA_964523195.1 uncultured Pseudobdellovibrionaceae bacterium | reverse complement strand
AAACACCACCTGGAACCGGCCTTAAAAACTGTGGAGGTGTTTCTAAAAAAAGACCTGGAGGAAAGTGCTCAATGTTGATAATTCCCACAGGCGCTATAAATCGTCCAAACTTCACATTAAACTTTGGACTCCACTTATAGGTTCCGTGAGAAATAATAAGTGGCACCGGATTTTGTCGTCTATTATCAGGTGTATTACCTTGATAGGTTCTCTCGGCAGTATCCCCGTTTTCTAGAACTGATTGAGAAATAATTCCAAAAGCTGTAAAGAACTCAATATTCTTAGAGATATCAATTCCAAGAAGTAACTCAAACCTGTTTGTTGTCCAAGATTGTTCCGACGAATTTTCATTTTGCAGGAAAGCATAGGTGCTCGTTAAAAAACCACCCAACCTAAATCTATCTGAGTCCATTGGAAATATTGGATTTCGACTTCCAAGCACTTTTTCCAATTCATAAATTCTATCATCAACGTCTTCCAAGTCCTCCATCATTTTCATGACTCGTTTCCAACGCTTTGATACTTTTCTCTTCTTCTTTGTTACTTTAACTGCTGGAGTGTTAGCGTCCTGAGACACTTTTGACTCGTCAGCCTTAACCGACTGATCTGCGCTGTTTGCAGCAGCCTCCTCTTGCGCATATCCATCTATCGACAAGATAAACGTTACGGCAATGATGCTCGCAATAACTCTCACTGAATTCCCTCCTAATCTTGATTTGCGTACATTAAATCAGTATTTAAGGAGCTGGTCTTTCGAATTTTTACAGGATTTAGAAGTATATGACTTTTGTCTAATGCACTTAAAAATCGAGCTTAGAAAAACCAAGGGAAAAAGAATTTTCGATTTTTTTTGGTAACAATTCCTCAAAAACTATCGAAATACATTAGTTGTGAAACTCTTAGTCTTTTTTATTTTCAGCATCTCTGTGATTAACATCGATAACCTGTTGTTCATCAACAAATGGAGATTCTTGGTCATCGAAGACCGTTCTGTTTTGGTTTTCAAATGGATTTGAATCAACTTCTTGCTGAACATTTGGTCGCGACTGCTCCTCAGATGTTTGACTTTGACCGGGCCCTTGCCCACCGAAGTTTGAAAAGCCAAAACGAATGTTTCCACTATTAATTCCTGAGGTAAATTTTGACTTTAATAGTTCCACAAAGAAAATTCGCGTCAGTGGAAACACCATAGAAAACCCCAAGAAGTCAGTAAAGAACCCCGGAGTAAGCAACAATAATCCACCTCCAAAGACGAGTAGTCCCGCAAGCAGGTCATTGGTTGGAAGTTGCCCAGCACTTAATTTGTGTTGGATTTTATTTAATATCGAAACGCCTTGGGATTTTGCCAAAGCCGCCCCAACAACACCTGTTAAAAAGATTAGGCCAATTGTATTCCATCCGCCAATGGCATCACTCACTTCAAATAAAAAGAACAACTCAACTACTGGAATCAGAGTGAATGCTAAGAGGAGATAGAAAAACATTACTTATCCTTCATTTCCACGACAACAGGACAGTGATCCGAACCCTCTTGCTCATTAAGGATCTCCGCTGACAAAAGACGAGACTTAAGATTTTCAGAAACACAAATATAATCTAAACGCCAACCACGGTTGGCCGGTCTTGCCATCTCACGATAACTCCACCAGGTAAACATTTCGGACTTGTCCGGATAAAAATGTCGATAGGTATCTACAAAACCAATATTTAAAAATTTATCGAACCACTCACGCTCTTCAGGTAAAAAGCCTGAAACCGTAGCGAGTCTCTTAGGATCGTGAACATCCATTTCTTGATGAGCCACATTGTAATCACCAACGACCACAATTTTTTCACCCTTATCGATGCGCTTTTTGAGATGTGAGTTTAATTTTTTAAGGAACTCTTGTTTGTAATTGTGACGATCTTCAGAAGAGGAACCATTAGGGAAATAGATATTATAAAGATAAAAATCTTGATGTTTAGTAACTAGGATTCGCCCTTCACTATCGAATTTCCTAACCCCAATTCCAAAGTCAGTTTCCTTGGACTTCTTAAAACTGAAAGTCGCCACACCGGAATAGCCTTTGCGCTCCGCAGAAGACCAATAACTTTGCGCATCAAGAGGGTTAATCAGAACTTCATCAAGCTGTTCCTTATGAGCTTTGGTTTCCTGAACACAAAGCACATCTGGCTCTTCTCGTTCAAAAAACTCTATAAAACCCTTCTTTTGAGCTGCTCTAATACCATTTACGTTCCAAGAAATGATCTTCATAGGTCCTCCGACCAGGAATATAAACCCGGTTGGTCGAGCCTTGCAACGCCTAGATGATCCTTGCTGTGACACACTAATTATGGCAACAATGGCATGTCAGACGATTTTGAAAAAAGTAAGGAGTTTTCCATGCCTATGATTGGTCAGCCCGCACCACAATTTTCAGCAGAAGCCTTGGTTGATGGCGGTGAGTTTCGAAATATTAATTTAGAAGACTTCAAGGGCAAATGGGTTGTTCTATTTTTCTACCCTCTGGATTTTACATTCGTTTGCCCTACTGAGATCACACAGTTTCGCGACCATCTTGGAAAATTTAAGGATGCTGGTGCAGAAGTTTTAGGTTGTAGCGTTGACTCTGTTCACTCTCATGCAAGATGGGTCAAAGACGACCTTAAAGATCTTGGCTATCCTCTAATTGGCGATTTAACGCGAAGAATTTCAAGAGACTATGGAGTACTCCTAGAAGATAAGGGTTTCGCTACTCGTGGAACTTTTATCATCGATCCTGAAGGAAAAATTCAGTATATGGGAATTCACAACCCTACCGTCGGACGAGACGCTGAAGAAATT
>CAZFYV010000401.1:0-2841 GCA_964523195.1 uncultured Pseudobdellovibrionaceae bacterium | reverse complement strand
CCCTACAAACCAACCACTTTGCCCAGTGGTCTGCCCACTTCCAGTAAAAGGATTATAATTAAGAGAGGCACATTGGGTGACCTCTAGAGTTCTATTGGTCTTGCCATCTTTAAACCAATAGATGTCAAACTCATCACCCAGAGATGGTTGATAATTACTAGCCATACTAAATCTAGATTTAAAGTTTAGATTTATATTGATCTCTATTACCGCAAAATCAGAAGTCAAAGCTCCTCGTTCAACACCCGAAAGATCTACCATTTTCTGAACCCGCAAACACTCCATTGTGAGCTGAGAGGATAAACTTCTAATTTGAACCTTATCTTTACAGGACCGATCCTTTAAAAAGTGTGGAGGAAGGCAGTGACTAGCCGTCAGAAGGATTCCATCATTTAAGGCAACACCGCTACATCTACTTTTAAAATCGCCCCATTCAGTATGAATCTCAACAATTGAGGGATCACAATCCTGACCATAGCAATCTAAGCTAACAGATTTACTCTGATCCCAACTAAAGCCAGAATTAACTACATTTTTTTCGCCATCTGATTTTGAAGAACCACAACCCGAAGACAATGTTAGAACGGTGAATACCACCAAATAAAAACTTAGATTTAAACGACCCAAATAGAATCTCCCTCAACCACCAGTCTGAACAAGAGCAATTCCTATTCTCGCTCCATATGTAATCTATTTGAATAGACTCACTTATTGATCGAATAATTACAGGCTAAGCCAATTTTGAGCCCTTCTCACTAAGATCTAGACGATATTCAATCCAAATGTGACTGGAACAGAATCCAAATTCTTAAGAAAAACCACTGCAAATTTAGGTACTTAGTATTTTTTACATTCTGGCCCATGAATTGCTCTTATAGAAAGCAAAACCATATGTTTTGGAGAACTGTGATGAGAAAATTTCTAATGATAACGACACTTTTAATCGCAGCTTTAGTAGTCACTAATTGCGGTAAAAAAGACAAAGACAACGGCGAAGCAAGTGCTGATTGTTTTTACAAACAAACAAACCAATCTATAGGAAACAATGTTTCTGGCTGTAACTTTAACTACTCAGCCTACGAAGGATTCGAAAACTATAGCCGAACCAACTATGGATATAACAACGGATTCGGAACCTTCTACAACTATACAGACGGATGTCCGACCACACATGAGCTAGCTTATAGTGGAGATAAAGGACTCGGTTGTGTTGAATCTGTTCGACTTCCATTCGGACAGCCCGTTAGATACGTTTTAAATGCATCTTCTGGAGAATTTCAGCCAACGTATGACAACTATACATTTAATCAAACAAGTGTACTTTGGGTTTGCGACGAAGAAGACGATTGTACTGACGGCTCATTCTGCCGAGGTATCGATGCAAGTGTAAACCAAGGTATCGGAATCTGCTTTAGATAGATTTCTAATACAAAACAAGAAATTTTCTCTTAAAAACAAGTGACCTTGTCACTTGTTTTTTTTATGCTCAAACACAATGAGGAAACTTTTAAGAGACACGGCTCTAGTCATACTAATCACGATTTCTCTATTATTTATTATTGATCTTTGTTTAGTTTTTTACTTCAAACCCAATGGACATTTTGTAGCTAAATCCTATTGTGAGCCTGAACTCGAGCAAGACTCTTTTTGTGATTTCCGACCACTTTTCCTAGCACACTACCCCAGCCTATATATTGCTATCACTCATTGGGCTAAAGGTCGCACATTTGATCCGATTAATATTGATCAAATCGACAAGTCAAAAGCGCGATTTAAAAAAGATAGATTCTTGAGAATGTTTTATCGACGAGATCATGCAACAGCACCTTACTTTGATCCCAACAATAAGGTTCGTTATTTCTACAGCAAAGAAGGCCACAGAATTCCTTCTAAAGACTACGAACCCAAAAAAGAGAACAAACTCTTTTTCACATTTTTTGGAGGGTCATTTGCCCACGGTGATCATTTGAATTACGAAGAAACACTCCCTCACTTTACGAATCAAATTTTTGAGGAATTCAATGTCTATAATTTAGGTCTTAGTGGTCGAGGCCTCAAAGAAGCTCTTTTACTAACAATGTACCCTGATTTTTTTGACTCAATAAAAGAAGATAAAGGTATTTTTATTTATGTCTATACTGAAATGCACGATGAACGGCTCTACCCAACCATCCATTTATCTCCACAATATATAGAACACTTTCTAGAGCTGAGTCAGGACGGAGATCTTCTGTATGGCGGATACTATTTTGAAGCTCTTCGTGGACTTCCTTCAGCTCTCAATTTTATTAAATTCAGTGGATTTGGCCGTTTACTAAGATTACATAAGAAGACATGGCCAATTAAAGATACAGATAGCACCATGTGTAAGCTCGTCAACCTCTTCAAAAAGAGATTGGAATCCGTAAAACCTCAAAGCCGGTTTATCGTTGCAAACTATGCTGATGTTAAAAATCATTTTGTACAATGCCTCGAACAGTCAAATATTCCCTATATATCTCCCTTCGCAGAAGATCCCGACAAACTCACACGATTGCCTGACTCTCATCCCAACGCCAATGCAAATCAGTTTTTTGCTAAAGAGCTCGCACCCATTCTCAAAAATGAGATATCTCTCTTGGAATCAGACTGAATTCTTCTCTTAGAAATGAGCTTAATTTAGTTTTTGATTTCTCGAACTAAGTTCCTTATTCTCAGTGTGATGGGAAAGACACTCAAAAATATAATACTCGTGGTTTTGATCACACTGATTCTCCTTCTTGGTCTAGATCAAACTTTAGTCGCACTTGGGTATACAACCGACTTCGAGTACAAGTATCACTACTGCACAAGAAACAACCG
>CAZFYV010000400.1:0-2847 GCA_964523195.1 uncultured Pseudobdellovibrionaceae bacterium | reverse complement strand
AGCTTTTAAGCAAATGCAAGGAAGCAAAAGCGTAACGACAGGGAGAGTTGGTCAGGGACATCAAGTAAACGAAAATTTTTGCCTAATTTTCATTAAACTTTCAGTCCCGAAAAATCGTTGATTACAAATTGAGCAATCAAGTTTTTTTTAAAAAAAATTGATCAACGATTGAGCGCATAAACGAATCGGAAAAACTTGAAGGGGTGCTGGATAAAGAATATCTTACTCCTCCCGATTCAGCCGACAACGAATACAACCGGACGTGCAGCTAACAGAAACAGAAGTGGAGGAAAAGGCATGGAAGTGAATCCTGAAATGAATCAGACGACTTTATCTGAAACACCTGCCATGAGGGTAAGGAAAAGAAACGGAAGCCTAGAAAAAGTCGACGTAACTAAGATCGTAACTCGAGTTCAAAAGTGTACTGATGAACTCACGAATGTGGATCCCCATAGAGTAGCTATTAAAGCTATCAGTGGCCTATACGATGGAGCATCTACTAAAGAACTAGATAACCTAAGCATCCAAACTGCAGCGATGCTCATTAGTGAAGAGCCTGAATATTCAAAGCTCGCTGCTCGCCTACTTTCTACGTTCATTGATGAAGAAGTTAAAAACCAAGGAATCTTGAGTTTTAAAGATTCAGTGAAATTTGGTTTTGAAAATGGCCTCATTGCTGAGAGCACATTACAATTTGTTGAAAAGTTTGAAGCAGAACTCGAGGAAGCCATCGACCTTCGAAGAAGCTTTCACTTTGAGTACTTCGGACTAAGAACAGTTTTCGATCGCTACTTACTTAAAGATCCAGATTCTCGACAAGTTTTTGAGACTCCTCAATACTTTTTAATGAGAGTTGCTTGCGGACTTGCTAACGACGCCCAAGAGGCCATCGAACTCTATAACTTAACTTCTCACTTGGATTATATGCCAAGTACACCAACTTTGTTTAACTCTGGTACTAAAAGACCTCAAATGTCTTCTTGTTACCTTTTAGATTCTCCTACTGATGACCTCACTTCTATTTATAAGAAGTATTCTGATATCGCCATGCTTTCTAAGTTTGCTGGTGGAATCGGTGTTGCCTACCACAGAATTAGATCTCGAGGATCGCTAATTAAAGGCACCAACGGCCACTCAAACGGAATTGTTCCTTGGTTAAAAACTTTGGACTCTTCTGTAGCGGCTGTGAATCAAGGTGGTAAACGAAAAGGCGCATGCTGTGTTTATCTAGAGACTTGGCACGCAGACATCATGGAATTCTTAGAGCTTCGTGAAAACACAGGAGACGAAGCAAAACGAACTCACAACCTTAATTTAGCAAACTGGGTTCCTGACTTATTCATGAAACGTGTTGAAAGTGGCGGCGTTTGGTCACTGTTCGACCCTAAAAAGGTACCTCACTTCACGGACACCTATGGCCCTGAGTTTGAAAAAGCTTACACTGAAGCAGAAGAACAAGGTCTTTTTGAAGATCAAGTGAGTGCTAGAGACTTATACTCGAGAATGATGAAGACTTTGGCTGAGACTGGTAATGGCTGGATGACATTTAAAGATGCATCTAACATGAAGGCGAACCAAACCCTCAAGAAAGAAAACGTTATCCACCTCTCTAATCTATGTACTGAGATTCTAGAAGTGACTTCAGATCGCGAAACCGCTGTTTGCAACCTCGGATCGATCAACCTTTCTAATTATGTTGTGGATGGTAAGTTCGATTTTGGAAAACTTGAAAATACTGTAAAAACAGCTGTGAAGTTTCTTGATCGAGTTGTGGACATCAACTTCTACCCGATCGAACAAGCTAGTCACTCCAATAAACGCTGGAGACCAGTTGGTCTTGGCTGCATGGGTCTTCAGGATGTACTTTTTAAACTTAAGATGTCTTTTGATAGTGAAGAAGCTCGAGAGTTATCTAGAAAAATCCAAGAAGTTATCTACTACCATGCCCTTGCCACTTCTTGTGACCTTTCTGAGCAATTCGGCCCGCATCTTAATTTCAAAGACACGCGAGCTTCTGAAGGGCAACTTCAGTTTGACCTTTGGGGAGTGACTCCTTCAATGACTAAAGAGTGGGATCAGCTTCGCGAGAGAATCAAAACCCACGGCTTAAGAAACTCCCTAATTATTGCGATCGCTCCAACTGCAACTATCGCTTCAATTTGCGGATCTTACGAAGCCATTGAACCACAGATTTCTAATCTCTTTAAAAGAGAAACTCTTTCTGGTGAATTCCTACAGATCAATAAGTACTTGGTTCAAGAACTTAAAGATCTCAATCTTTGGAACTCTGAGATCAGAGATATGATCAAGAGAAATGAAGGCTCGATTCAGGGAATCGAAGAAATTCCAGAAGAGGTTCGAATGAGATTTAGAACAGCTTGGGAACTTCCGATGAAGTCACTGATTGATATGGCGGCAGATCGAGGTCCATATATTGATCAATCTCAATCACTAAATCTATTTATTGAGAGCCCGACAATTGGAAAACTTTCTTCTATGTATATGTATGCATGGAAAAGAGGAATTAAAACGACTTATTACTTGAGATCTCGTCCTGCTACAAGAATTGCTAAGACAACTCTCGGGTCTAAATCGACGCCTAAGAAAACAACAACTGATGCAGAAGCTATCGCTTGTTCTCTGGAGAATCCAGAAACTTGTGAAGCGTGCACTTAATCATCTATCAGGGAGGAACTGATGATACTTGATCCTGGATTTGACTTAACATTGAGACCGATGAAATACCCTGGTTTCTATGAAATGTATAAAAATGGTATTAAGAACACATGGACGGTAGATGAAGTCGATTTTTCAAGGGATTTAAATGATCTTAAGAAAAAAATGAGC
>CAZFYV010000399.1:0-2848 GCA_964523195.1 uncultured Pseudobdellovibrionaceae bacterium | reverse complement strand
AGTTGTTATAATCAAAGCAGCCCTTATAATCTCATTCTCTTTTTCTTTGTCCGCTACATTTTCATCTGCGGTGTAAAGAAAGTTATAAAGAAAAATTACTGAAGTTAAAATAATCGAAAAGACGACTGCCAAAAACTCTGACCCGGACAAATCAAAAAATGGTGCAGCTAAAGGTCTTGGTGTATGTGATACGTACCTTACAATCACTGATATCTCGTCAGTGAGCTGCATTTTCACCATTTCACCTTGCTCTAAGTTAACAACGTAGTTACTTCCAGACTTAGATAGCCGGTTTTGCCGAATGAGTTGATCAAAAAATACCGAAGTATTTCCTTTTATTAATTCTCCGCCGATATTCTCAGGTACAAATACTACCGCCAAAGCATCAATCTTCATCAGATTAACTTTTCTTGGTCCACCTACCATAGGCACAACAATATCTGCGCTCGAGCTCGTCCCAATAGAAACACTTTTCTTCTCAGAAAAATGACTGGTGCTTATTATTCGCTCTTTCCAAGCAACAAGCACTTCAACAACTGTTCCCTTTGATGGCTTAACAAACTCTTTTATATTCTTGTAAGTACTGGGAGGAGCAAATGTCGGAACACTCTTTTGATGACTCTTATATTTCTTACCCGTTGAAACTGTGTTTGGAATATTCGATAAATTCGATCGAGGATCAGCTAACTCACGAGCCGCCTCTTCTGGAGTAACACTTTCCTCTCCAGGAACATCAATTGCGCTCAAAGCAATAGTTCTTGTTTGCTCACTATCGAGGGGAACATCTTTATCTACTTGAATTCCGGCATTGATTCCAGCCGAAGTTCGATCAACTTCTGTCACTTGACTCAAATCAATATCGGGATCAGTTTTATCATCAACTTGATTGTACTCGCTAGTCTCGCTTCCAGACTGAGTTGAAGCTTCAACGGCTGGTGTGGATTCGCCAACTTCAGTGGCTGCTGTAACACCAACAACAGTACCTGTTCGAGGAGGAGCAGCTTTAGGCTTAGGAACCCCTTCATAAAACTCAATGGTAAACTGACCCAGCTTGATAATATCTCCATGGGTGAGACGCTCATCAAGTATCGGGTTTCCGTTCTTAAAGGTTCCTGACTCAGAACCTAAATCAAAGATAAAATAATACTGATCTCGTTTTTCAATAGCCGCATGAATTGGGGATACACCGTCTTCGAGAGCCAATTGAACATCGGCTTCC
This sequence comes from uncultured Pseudobdellovibrionaceae bacterium, assembly GCA_964523195.1. Taxonomy (GTDB): domain Bacteria; phylum Bdellovibrionota; class Bdellovibrionia; order Bdellovibrionales; family JAGQZY01; genus JAUHWN01. The sequence goes on along the minus strand of CAZFYV010000399.1, from coordinate 1,629 downwards.
GGGCGACCAATAACTATTTGGTCCTCGGTGAATTGCCGAACTGAAATTAACTGTCCGGCTTTATATATCCGCAAAACAACGGGACGACTCAATCAGCACTTCCTTTGCGTTCAATCTCTTGAGCAGTCTTCCTCATCTCTGGAAGAAAGTTATTTCTCAAGCGAATCAAGCGTTTGTAATTAAACTGCTTTTTTTGCAATAAGTAGAACAACTCAGGTTTTTTGGTCTTACCTTCAACTAACTGATCCTCAAAACTAATGGTTGTTCTCTTTTCACCTTTTTCTTTTTTCTTGTTCTGTGCAAAAGACAAAGATGACCCTAATAGGATCGCAACTAAAAATGTATAAGTCATTAATTTGTTCATAATATACACCTACTTAGAAGACCAAGAAGTCCTTAGGAACCTTTACTTCAAACGCTTTTTGGCCATTTTCCTCAAATTATCAGCTACCTTCTTTTGTCTAGCATTAGCTGTACCAAGGAATGTAAGCCTATTTAACAACGTAATTCCTTCTTGGTACTCTTTAAAGTCTACTATTAGAAGACGTGCATAGTTAATCAAGGCTGGTGCAGATTTCACCTCAGAATTGATTACTGATTCGTAAACTTTTTTAGCACTCTTTATTTTACCTGCTCCACGTAAAGCAGCTGCATAGTTCGCTCCAGCCTTTACACTACTTTTACGTAGTCGGAATGCTGTCTCTAAAAGAGGCAATGCCTTCAAAAAGTCGCCATAAGACAGATATAGACTGCCTAGATTGAAGCTGACATTAAAATTCTTGTCGTCTTTTCTGAAACCCTTTTTAAAATTCACAACCGCTGCCGACAAATTGCCTTCAAAAAACTCGATAAGACCAAGATTATTATAAATATCAGCAGTTCCACCTGAGGCTTTTATAGCCAGATCAAGAAAATACCTGGCAGCAACGAACTTCTTTGTACTGATGTAATAAGCGCCCAAAGCGTTTAATGCCACGGCATCTTTCGTGTTTTTGCTCAGAAGCTTATTCGCCTCTCCTCGAACGTTGTTCCACTTTTTTGATTTGAAAGCTCGCTGTAAAGGAATGTATTTGGGATCAACTTCTTTTTTGCTTACCGAAATAGCATCTAAATCAACTTTATCATCTTTACTCTGAGTTGGAGTCGGGAGAGGCTTGGGTTCTTCTTTTGGCTTTTCTACTGTCTTTTGAACGGAGTTGGTAGCCGCGTCCTCAGACTTAGTCGCTGAAGTACCTTCTGTTTTCTCTGAAGAAGAGCAACCCGAAAACAAACTTAAAGCAAAAAGAACTAAAAAGAAAGAAAGGGTCTTATTCACTAAATTCCCTCCATTCCAACATCACTTGGATCATAAACGATTTCGTCGAGCTTATACTTTTGATCTTGATTGTATCTCGCAACTCCTCGTCGCGCGATATTTGTCCACGGACCAAAAGCTTCTAACTCTAGACTGCGTTCAAAAGCCGTCTTATATAAATTGGAGGCATTAGTCTGAAACTCTTTAACCTTGGTGCTATAGAGCTGCTTAAATTGAGCAATCTGTTCTTTATCATTGTAGCCTTTTGGAACTGGAGCTTTTGCCCACTTACCCGCAATAACTTCTTGAGCCTGAGCAGAGGACGTCAATGCCGC
>CAZFYV010000398.1:0-2880 GCA_964523195.1 uncultured Pseudobdellovibrionaceae bacterium | reverse complement strand
AGCCGACACAGTTTTTTACCAAGCTTTGAAAGCTGGCGAGTTTTGTTATGTCTTCAATTCTCGGCAAATGGGTAAATCAAGCTTGCGAGTACAAATGATGCAAAAGCTTCAAGCTGAAGGATATATCTGTGTTTTTATTGATTTAACTGGTATGGGGAGGCAAGACTCGGAAGAAAAATGGTATGCCGGAATTGTTCAATGTCTGGTGAGTGGTTGTCATCTTAGCGATCGAATTCAATGGCGAACTTGGTGGAGAGAACAAAGAGATTTACTTTCACCTGTTAAACGGTTAAGTCTATTTATTGACGAAGTTTTATTAGTTGAAGTTAAGGAAAAGATTGTTATTTTTGTGGATGAAATCGATCGTGTTCTGAGCCAGCCTTTTTCTCTGGATGAATTTTTTGGCTTAATTCGCTATTTTTCGGAGCAAAGTAATACAAATCCTGAATATAAAAGACTGATATGGACTCTATTGGGAGTGACGACTCCTATGGATTTAATTCAAGATAAGTCTCACACTCCTTTTAATATCGGCAAGGCGATCGAACTACAAGGGTTTAAAATTCACGAAGTTGAACCATTAATTGCCGGATTGGAGGGAAAACTCCATCGTCCTCAAGTGGTAATGGAAGAAATATTGGCTTGGACAGGTGGACAACCTTTTTTAACCCAAAAGCTATGTCAGTTAATACTCCAGAGAGTTGCAACACAAAATTCGGGAGCAGATACTCCTCCTCACAAAATGATTGAGTTACTGGTCAACTCAGAGATTATTGACAATTGGGAAACCAATGATGAGCCAGAACATTTAAGAACAATTCGCGATCGTATACTCAGAAATCCACAGCAGGTATGTCGTTTACTGGGAATATACCAGCATGTTTTACAAATAGGAGAAATCACTCCTGATGGCAGTGATGAACATAGGGAGCTCAGACTGTCAGGATTGGTTGTGGAACTAGAAGGCAAGCTCAAAGTTTACAACCGCGTTTATCGAAAAGTTTTTAGTGATAGCTGGGTAGAAAAAAAACTAGGAGAATTACGTCCCTATGCTGAAAATATAACTGCTTGGTTGAGCTCTAAGGGTGAGGATGAATCATTATTATTGCAAGGAGATCAATTACAAACGGCTCTAACTTGGTCATTGGGAAAGAGCTTAAGTGATACCGACTATCAATACTTAGTTGCCAGTCAAGATTTAGCGAAAAAACAGACAGAAACGGCTTTTCAAACGGTCAAAAAAGCTAATCAACTGTTAGCATCTGCCAGACAACAAGCCAAGGAGGAATATCTCCAACAGAGAATTAACTGGAAAAATATATTTAAATACACTTTTAGTGTCACATTCATCATTGCATTATTGCGTTTTTGTGGACTATTACAAAGTCTGGAGTTAACCATGCTCGATCGCTTTTTTCGTTGGCGTTCTCAAGAAGCAAAAGATCCCAGAATTGTGATTGTGGCAATAACCGAAGCAGATATTGAGAATTTCGGACAATGGCCAATCCCCGACCATGTTTTGGCTCAAGCAATCACCAAAATTAAAGCTCAACAGCCCAATACAATTGGTTTAGATTTATATCGAAATTTACCTGTTCAACCCGGACATGAAGAATTAGTCGAAGTATTTAAGTCCACTCCTAACTTATTTGGAATCGAGAAAGTTGTCGAAGGAAAAATTAAGCCATCTCCTATTTTACAAAAGCGTCAACAAGTGGGATTTTCTGATCAATTATTAGATGTAGATGGAAGGGTCAGACGTGCTCTTTTAAGCGTTGATCTTTCTAAAGATGGTGAACAAGAAATTATATCGGAGAGTTTCGCTGTTCAGCTGGCATTGTCTTATCTGGAAAACCAAGAAATATTTTTACAGCAATCAGAAGAACAAGCAGATCTTTATGTTTTGGGTAAAGCTAATTTGAAACGAGTCCAGAAGTATGATGGAGCTTACATTCGGACTGATACTGGAGGTTATCAGATTTTAATTAATTTTAGAGGTAATCAAGAGCAATTTGAAACTTTTTCTCTAACTGAAGTAATTAATGATCAAGTTCCCAATAATAGTTTTCGCGATCGTCTGGTATTAATCGGAACTACAGCCGAAAGTATTAAAGACTTATTTTACTCTCCTTATAGTTCGAGTTTGATTCGCTCTCCCAAGTTGATGCCGGGGGTCGTAGTTCATGCCAATATTACCAGTCAAATTCTGAACTCAGCGATCGATAACCGTCCACTATTGAAAACTTGGAATGAACCGTTGGAATACCTATGGATATTTGTGTGGGCTTTAATCGGAGCTTTAATCGGCTGGCAATTTAAGTCGATGACAACGATCGCTTTTTCTCTATTGTTTACTAGTATGGGACTTTTGTTAATCTGTTTCCTTGCTTTTGTGATGGGAGGTTGGTGGTTACCAATTGTGCCATCTTTAATCTCTTTATTAGCAACAGCATTAACTTTATCTTTTATCACTAATCGAATTAGGGAAAGGTTAATACTTCGCCAAACTTTATTCTTGGTCATAAAAATGAGTCAAGATGATGTTACTTGTGCTTCGATCGCTTTAGAAAATCTTAAACAATCGGAAACCAAAGAAAATCAGGCTTGGATAGAGAAACAGCTAGTGCTTAATGAAAAAGTAGAGTAAAGTCGATCGTTACGGCAGGGCTGTTTCATTGTCTTAATTTTTCGTGAAGGCAAAGTAATGAGTAATGAGTAATGAGTATGAGTTTTTTCCTTTTCGAGAGTTAAATTGAGAAAAAATCATAGGCTTGAATAGCAGGGAAAGCCTTATCGGAGTTAATACTCCCGAATTAACACTCCAATATCTAAAATAATCAGTACATACTTTTGTAAACAATAGATAGAAGACAAAACATA
>CAZFYV010000397.1:0-2889 GCA_964523195.1 uncultured Pseudobdellovibrionaceae bacterium | reverse complement strand
AAGAGGGTCTTCAAAGTCGCCACTCAGCGTTTGGGTCATCTCGTCCGAAATTAGGTTATCTTCGGTCGTTATAACAGTTTCTTCGGCTAGACCACTTTGCTCTTCGCCATCACCCAAACCCTTCTGAAACAGATCATCCACAAGTTCAGCTGTTTGATTAGTTGTTTTGGTAAACTGAGTTTTAGTTTTAGTTTGAGTCCCTGTCATAGGGACCTCGCTAACCGACTCCGCTTCTTCTGGTTCGATCGAAAGCTCTTGATCTTGATTGAGATTATCTTGAGTTAAGTCAGGCCCCCTTGCATCTTCAGGAGGTTCTTCATCTTCGAAAAAGTTAGGTCTTTCAACCTGCATGAGATCTTCTTTGAAATTCTCATCGACTTTAGGTTCTTCGATAACGGGCTCTTGAGGAGATTCAGGTGTTGGAATATCTGACGGAACCTGATCGCGCGCTTCTGTTCTTCGATCAAACTCTGGTAGATGGCCAATTCGTGCCCATCTCTTAAAACCAGTCTTCCAAACAAAATCCGAATACTTTATGTCACCTGATTTCAAAAGCTCAATAATGTCGTTAGATGAGTAAGGGCCTTCTTGATTGTATTTACTTTCACCAACATCGATTTTCTTTTTAAGAACAACCCACTCTTTGGGAGCTTGTTCCTTTTCTAGTTCTCGAAGATTTTTTGAAAATGTTTTGGTGAGTTGAGCTAACTCAGGAAATTCACTTATAGGTCTCCACTTGTTGTCTCCTTTTAGAAACACCAAATCGATAAGACTCAGGCGACCCGCTCTGATCTCTGTTTTAATGTGCTCTTCATCAACGGGGCCCTTGGCCTCCCCGTCTTTACTGTAGTACCACTTCGACATTAAAGTCTTTCCTTACGACTTTTTATAGGTGGCTTAAACTTCTCAAGTTCCTTTAAGGTTAATATATAAAACTCTTCAAATCCACGCTTTGAAGGGCTTCGTGACAATAATTTTAGCATAAATTGACGTTTCATCCTACGTGACCTATAGGCCAGATAGATTCTTTCGCCGAGCATTCCGCCAAGAAAACGTGCTGCCTCAATGTAACTGGTCAATTGGCTAGGCTTGAATTCGCTTTCTACCTCAACATCTTCATGCAGATAGACCAGCTCCTTCATCCGATAGTCTAAGGCGAGCAATAAGGCGTCACGCCCCTTATCTTTGGGATGCATAACGGCTAATTCTTCTTTTAAATCAGTTAAAGTTTGAGCATGTCGTTTGTGGTTTACAAGTTTAGAAATAAAAAAACCAATAGCTTCAACCCAAATTAATGACTTGAATTCATTTGGCATATTCCACAAAAGGGTTTTTCTCCGGCTAATTTGCGCGTGAATAAATTGTCCCGCTAAGGCCGCAGCATGATTAACAGAAGTCTGTGCAAGGACAATGACTCCTGCATTCGGAAGGAAAAAGCTTCTGTTAGTTTCTAAGAGTTCGTCGGCGAGCTCTAGCTTCTCTTTATCTAGATACTTCTCGAGCACTGCATCCAGATTATGGCTATTTAGAGTAAAAACTTGAAGCTTGTCTGTCTTAATTTTTAATCCGAGATCTCTAGCTATAAAACGAATAACAGAGGTCACGTGATCCGTGTAATCTATATCATCTTCTTCAAAGTCCTCTTCAAGGTCATGATCATAGTTTTCCTCTAAATACATGAGATAACTCTGCCATTTAACCCAGGGAGGCGATCCCATGACACAAAAGTGGCGACGATTGAATTTGATAACATCGACTTGGTTTTCTAATCCTCGACGAGCCAACTGGAAATATATTCTTTCAGGATTTAGATAGACAATGACTTCCCTAGGTGGCGCCCCTTTGTAAAGCGCTCTGAGCGCTTTAGGCAAATGTCCTCTGGCAATGTGAAAATCACCAGCGATAACATAGACCAGGTCTGAAGTTGAGCTTAAGGTTTTCTTTAAGACTCGAGCTGCGTAACGGTCAAAGCTTTTAGGGTTTTCGGGTTGAGCTTTAGCAGGAGAAGGACCAAGACCTATCACCCTTGAGTTCCTTTTCCGGGCAATTTCAATGAGTGGGCGGTAATTCTCCCACTTGAATCCCCACTGATTATCCCAATCAATTTTCTTAAGAAAATCAGACTCACTGATACGACCTTCGACATAGGCTTGAATCAAATCATTTTTTTCTGACGGCAATACTTCTAGAGCCAATGTAAAAGTTTGCCCAACTGGCAATGACCTAAGAATCTTCATATGTGTTCGTTGAGCCTGAGGAAAGGCGTGAAAATCCCCTCCAAATACCACATCTGAGTTCTGGATTTCTTCGATGAGGTCCGACTTTTTTGCAATTCTCCAAGGGCGAAAGAAGTCTCTAAAGTACTCTTTTTGATAGGAACCTATCCAAGCGGTTTGACTTCCGTAACGACTCTCTATCTGCTGCTTAATTTGATTAACAAGCTTTTGACGCGACTTCACCCAGCGCGGATCTAAAGGCAGCTTTAAACTCACTTTAGACCCCCCCATAACGACTTGCCAAAAGGTCTTTTGACCGTGTACCTTGAAGCCAAGCATTTTTTAAAAGGATACATCCATGAGTGAAGAACAAAAAGATTTGAGAACGCCGGGATTATGGATTTCATTACTTTCAATGGTCTCAGCTGTTGGTATCCATGTCTACCTTACCCGGTTACATTATTTGTTTAAGAGTGGCACTGGAGGAGCAGAAAGCATCTGTAACATCAATGACAAGATGAACTGCAACGTTGCCATTTCCAGTGAGTACTCCGAAATCTTTGGAATCCCCATGGCGATGTTAGGTGCATTACTTAATCTAATACTTGCGGTTCTATTTCTTTCCTATCATTTAAAATGGCTTGGAGAAGATGAAACAAAAGGACAAAAGAAT
>CAZFYV010000396.1:0-2893 GCA_964523195.1 uncultured Pseudobdellovibrionaceae bacterium | reverse complement strand
GCCTTCCCCAAAAAAGTAGTTCTAACTGGCTTGGGACTACAATTTATCATTGCTTTATGCCTACTTTTCGTTCCGGGTATAAAACAAGTATTTTTAAAAGTAAACGATCTCGCCCTGATTATAAACGATGTAACAAATCAAGGCTCGCACTTTATGTTTGGTTTTCTCGCAGGAAGTCCACTCCCCCAAGAAGCTGCGAATTTGGGAATTGGACCGGTCATTGCTTTTCAAGTTTTACCAATAGTTTTAGTTACGAGTGCCTTTTCGGCGGTACTTTTTCATTGGGGAATTCTCCAAAAACTCGTTCTCGGTTTTGCTTTTGTTTTGAGAAAATTTATGGGTGCAGGAGGAGCAATGGGCCTCGGGGTAGCCTCAAATATATTTTTAGGAATTATTGAAGCTCCGATTTTAATTCGCCCATACCTCAAACAGATGAGTAGAAGCGAACTCTTCACACTGTTAACTTCCGGAATGGCAACAATTGCTGGAACCGTTTTAGTTCTTTACGCCACAATTTTAAAGGACTCCGTTCCAGATGCCTTGGGACAAATTCTACTAGCCTCCCTGATATCGGCTCCCGCTGCAATTCTGATTGCTCAAATTATGATCCCTCAAGGCAGGATCAGTGACAAAGCGATCGACCTTTCCACCGAAAAGGAAACTACATCAGCATTTGATGCTCTCATCAAAGGAACATTTGATGGACTTCAGATGGTATTAAATATCGTCGCTGTGATCATTGTTGTATTTGCCAGTGTCGCCTTAATCAATAAGGGGCTTGGATTGGTTACAATCTCAGGCAAAGAACTCAGCTTACAAAACCTTTTTGGTTTCGTTTTTACGCCGATCACTTGGTTAATGGGCTTATCTTGGCAAGAGTCTTTAATCGCTGGTCCGTTAATGGGCACAAAAACAGCTCTTAACGAATTTGTGGCTTATAGTGAATTAGCGAGAGTTCATTCAGGTAACCTGAGTGAAAAATCTAGAGTTATTTTAACCTTTGCCATGTGTGGTTTCGCAAATTTTGGCAGTTTGGGAATCCTTGTCGGCGGTCTTGGAACAATACTTCCCGAGAGGCGCCAAGAAATACTCGAACTTGGCCTCAAAGCCATTCTTGCGGGAACCCTAGCTACTTGTATGACAGGTTCAGTGATAGCTATTTTTATCTAATTCAATTTTGTGACTTGACTCTTTGCGTTATTTAAGAGAGAACCTCTCTTGCTGAGTTGAAAGTTCCTTTGTTCCGGGAACTGGTGGTTACAGTTATTTGGTTGAAACTGTTGTAGAGCTGGGAACCGATAAGCGCCCCTGGGGAGTTTCACTCCCCTGCTTGTCGACTCACTATCAATTTAAACAAGCTATTCCTTTTTTCTATACCCTAAAATACGCCACAAATTGCTTTGATTATTTTGAGAAATTTAAGTCATTTCTTTGTAAAAAGTTGCCCTCAAATATTCCTCCATGCTCGCTAAACAACTACCTAATAGACAGGACTGCGCTTTTACCGCATCCTTAGATAATCGTTGATTCAAAGATTTTGGAGCCTTTTTTTTCGAGGAGTAAAGTGGCAAAGCCCATAACATATTTTGTAGTTGCTCTAAGCCTTTTACTTTCGCTCTTCAGTTCTCCTGACACTGAAGCTAGCGAATTCGGCCCCAATTATTCTGGTGAGCTCATTCAAAATTACAAAAGCAACAAGCCTTGGAACAAACTGCCCCACAGTCAACTTCGCTATCACATTGGCAAAATTAAGGATCCCACTTTTTCCCACGCCCTTATACTCGAACTCGTTTTTGAAAAGGACTGGCATACCTACTGGAGCAACCCCGGGGACTCAGGCGCAGCACCGATCATTGATTTTATTGGACTGGATAAAGCTCTCACTAAGGGACCTATGTTTCCCTTTCCAGAAAGAATCACCATGGGACCAATTACGACCTATGGCCATTCGAACCAACTCCTCCTGCCTTTTTATTTAAAACTCGATAAGAACCTTAAGGCCTTTTCACTCGACTACGAAGTTTTAGTTTGTAAGGAAATTTGCATACCTGGAACTGGTAAGTTTGAAATAAATGTTCAAAATACGTCTGCAGATTTTCAAGATGTACTAAGAGATGCCTTAGCAAAGCTCCCAGTTCCATCAAAAGAAATCAATTTTAGCTATTCTCAACTTAAAGATCAGAAACTTGATATTAGCTTTAAAAATTTTGATCTTCTAGAAGGCCCATTTTTTATCAAAGATGTCTTTTTAGACTCTAATCTGCGCAAAAGTCATGAGAAACCAACGATTATCCAACTGGATAAAAATAAATTTCAAGTAATGTATAAAAACGAAATTCAAAAGGAGTTTTCTGGAGTCGCAGTCATTGGAAACTCAACGGGAAAAGAAGCTGCCATCGTTTTCGCAGCAAAACCTGAGCCCAGCAAAATACTCTATATGTTTCTGTTCGCTCTGCTCGGTGGATTGATTCTGAACCTTATGCCTTGTGTATTGCCCATTTTATCATTGAAGTTTTTTAGCCTGACACAACTCACTCCAAAAAATCGCATCTCACTTTTATCTGGATATATTTTAGGGGTTTTGGTTAGCTTTCAAGTTATCGCTATCCTACTTCTAAGCTTAAAGTCAGGTGGCGAATCCTTGGGGTGGGGTTTTCAACTTCAAGTGCCTTGGTTTCTAATAGCTATGGCGAGTTTATTTTCGATTCTAGCCCTAAATCTTTTTGGAGTTTGGGACTTTGATATTCCATTTTTTTCAGAAAAAAATCAAAACTCAGGATTTGCTAAAGAATTTATGACGGGTCTTCTCGCTGTAGTCGTTGCCTCGCCGTGTACCGCTCCATTTATGGGAGTAGCTCTTGGTTTTGCTCTTACCCAAAGTGCTCGTGCAACC
>CAZFYV010000395.1:0-2902 GCA_964523195.1 uncultured Pseudobdellovibrionaceae bacterium | reverse complement strand
CATGTGGGGTACCTTGTTGGCAACGGAACTTCAACTTCGGTAGAAAATGTGCCTTGGATAGTTTTAAAGAATCGAACTGGTGCTAATTCTATTGACCACCGTGAAAAAACTCTAGTAGGAGAAGTAAAGGCCGCTAAATCAAACCTAAGAGCAAAACAATTGTCCTTTGTCCCCGACATAACGATGGGCGCCTCCTATTCCTTTAGGGAAAACATCGATGGAAATGGAGATTTTGTCAGTGGATTCATAAAATTCTCAGTCCCTCTTTGGGGAGAGACAAAAAGTAGAAAAAATGCAGCAAGAGCCGAGGCTCGGCAAAAAGCTGCACACTTACGGAGCTATAGGCTTCAAAAGAAAAAACAAGTTGAAGCTCTAGTCAAAAAAAATATCGCACTAGAAAAAGAGTTGGAGCTTACGTCGAAAAGCATCGATTTTGCTGAGACTGAACAAAAGCTAGCAACGAAGAAGTATTCATTGGGAAAGATGAGTATCTTTGAACTTCTTGAAATAGAGCTAAAGCTTAGAAAGAAAAAGTCGAGAAAAGAACTTCTCAAAGAAAGCTTAAGGTCATCGTTGATTGAATTATTGTTACTAAAGGGAGAGTCGCTCCATGTCTAGATTATTTTTAATATTCATAATTTCGAACCTGATGATTGGGTGTGATTCTCACGACCATGATGCCTCAACTTCTAAAGAGGTCCAGAAGGCAGGAAATAAGTCCTCTTCAGATTCAAAGAAGAAAGAGTTTTATACCTGTTCGATGCATCCTCATATAAAAGAACACAAGCCTGGTAAATGTCCAATTTGCCAAATGAACCTTACGAAGGTGACTCTTGAAGATGATGAGTTACATCAAGAACAAACCCAGAAGAAAAAGGTAGTTTATCGATGTAAAGACTATCCTGATGTTACCTCAGAAAAACCCGACACCTGCCCTCTGGATGGTACTCAAATGATAAAGAAAAAATCGGGAGATTCAGCGGCTGAAATAATTGCCAGAGTCAAACTTCGGAAGTCACAAATGGATCACTTCCGACCTGCTGTTTTCTCAGCAACTACAATGAAAATGTCGAAGAAACTCCGCGTTTTAGGCCAAGTAAAATCTGCCGAAGAAAAGTTATCTAATATTTCAGCTAGATTTCCAGCAAGGGTTGAAAAAGTTTTTGTCGAATCAGTCGGATCACAAATTAGAAAAGGAGACCCTGTCGTTAGAGTTTATTCCCCAGAACTTTTAACAGCTGGCGAAGAACTTATATTATCTGCACAGCAATCCGATGGGAAAAATGAGTTCAATGGCCTTTATACCAAGGCACGAGAAAAACTACTTCTTTGGGGCATTAGAGTATCTCAAATTAATCGCTGGGTAAAAAATGGTAAGGTTCCAAGGAATGTAACATTATATGCGAATTCCTCAGGAGTTGTACGCAAAAGGATTGCAGTTCCAGGGAAGTACTTTAAAGAAGGCCAAAACTATTTCGAACTTTCTGATTTGTCCCAGGTTTGGGTCGAAATGGATGTTTACGAACATGATTCAAACTTAGTAAAACTCGGACAGTCGGTATCCCTTAATTTTGTCGCAGCGCCAGGCCAGCCAAAATCAGGAGAGATTGATTTTATTAGCCCTACAATTGATAGCAAAACTAGGACTCTTAAGGTTCGAACCACAATTACTAATCTTGATGGCGCCTTAAAGCCGGGAATGGTTGCACAAGGAACAGTGGACGTAAAACTTGAGGGACTGCCTCTTGTTGTGCCAACAACAGCAATTATTGACTCTGGAAAGAGAAAGATTGTTTGGATTAAGAACAGAGCCAATAAATTCATGGCTAAGTCTGTTCAGACTGGTTTCCAATCAGACGGCTATGTGGAAGTTCTCAGCGGTATTAGGGAGGGAGACCAAGTTGTTATTGAAGGAAATTTTTTACTGGATGCACAGGCACAGTTTTTTGGTGGCTATGAGGATTTTAACTCAGATGCCAGTCAAGGACACAACCACTAGAGGCTGATGATATGATAGATAGAGTTATTGCATTTAGTGTAGAGCGAAGAGCCTTATTGGTCTTTCTAGCTGTAATCATAGGCGTTTGCTCATGGCTTGCGATACAGAAAGCCCATATTGACGCTATTCCAGATATTGGCGAAAACCAGCAAATAATTTTCTCAGAATGGCCAGGGCGCTCGCCTCAGGATATAGAGGATCAAATTACATATCCACTATCAATTGCAGTCCAGGGCATACCAGGTGTAAAAACTGTTCGGGGTATATCTGCTTTTGGTTTTTCAAATATATATATTATTTTTGACGATGATGTGGATTTCTACTGGTCCCGTTCGAGGATTTTAGAAAAGCTGGCCTCTTTGGGAGACATAGTTCCACAAGGTGTAACCCCCCAACTTGGCCCAGACGCTACAGGTCTAGGGCAAATCTACTGGTACACTATTGAAAATGTGAAAGATTCTACAAAGCCTTTATCACTTGGGGAACTCCGAAGTGTTCAAGACTATTTTGTAAAATACGCTTTGCAGGATGTGAAAGGGGTTTCTGAAATTGCCTCGATCGGTGGTTTTGTCAAAGAATATCAAATTGATGTGGACCCACAAAAGCTGTTTGCCTCAGATTTACACTTTAGCAACATTATTTCTGCAATTAAAAATAGTAACTCCGATGTAGGTGCCGAAGTCATTGAGAGTGGCGGTCGAGAAATGATCGTACGGGGCTTGGGATTTTTTAAGACAATTGAGGACATAGAGAGCGTTGTCATAGGTCTCCAGAACAAGACACCTGTTCGTATTAAAGATGTAGCATCCGTTTCTATCGGCCCCGGATTTCGTAGGGGAGCTCTTGACAAAAATGGTACGGAAGCTGTTGGTGGTGTTGTTACCATGCGTTTTGGTGAAAATC
>CAZFYV010000394.1:0-2916 GCA_964523195.1 uncultured Pseudobdellovibrionaceae bacterium | reverse complement strand
TATGAAGAGTGTGCTCTTTGACCCTAGTGAGAATGAAAGTAGAATTCAGATGCCTTCGGACACTTTGTTTATATCCCATTTAAATCAACTTCCTGACCTAATCAAAACTATATAGACCAAGGAAATATTATGTCTACAACAGAGAACTTTTCACTATCGGATTCCAGATTTTCAAAAGTCTACCGGGACTTGATTTCTAAAGTAGATACAAATGATCCTGGTCATGATCGAACACATATTGATCGAGTTATCTTTAACTGCCTTGAAATAGCAGACGGAAGCGAACAGGTCGATTTTGATTTACTTTTGTTAGCAGCTCTAATGCACGATATTGTTAATCTTCCCAAAGATCATCCTGATCGAGCAAAGGCCAGTGAAATGGCAGCAGCAAAGGCTAAAGAGTACTTGGTTAATTATGACTTTACTGACTCCGAAATTGAAAAGGTAGCTCAGATAATTATTGAGCATAGCTTCTCTCGGGGAGAGAAGCCCTCAAGTATTGAATCAGAAATTCTGCAAGATGCTGACAGACTTGATGCTCTAGGGGCCATCGGTATTATGAGATGGGTCACTTGTGGAACAAAGCTTAATAGTCAGTTCTACCACGCAGGTGATCCACTGAGTGAACAACGCAATCTTGATGATTCTAAATTTATGCTTGATCATTACTTTCAAAAGCTTAAGAAGCTTCCTGAAATGATGAATACTCGAAAAGGTAGAGAGTTGGCAAAACAGCGCATTCAATTCATGAATAGTTTTGTGCAAAACTTATTGGCCGAAATACGTATGTAGTGGCGTAAATTAAAAGAGTGACTTATAACGCTTAGCGACGGTGTTTCGAATCCGTAAACACCTGTACTTATTTTCAAAGCTTTTACAATCTTTGACCTTCTATGGAAGTCATAATAGGACCTTGTCTGGGGACACTGATAGCTATTCTAGCTTGTATCGAGGAGCACTATGAATCAATTTTTTAAAGTTGTATTTCCATTGGGATTGATCACAGCAGTTTTGTTTGGCTGTGCTCAAAAAGATAAAATATCTGAAACAAAACGCTTTAATCAGTTTGCGGACCAAGTTTTTGATACCGTTGTGATGAGATCCCCCCAGTATCAAACTCATATGGGTATCAAGAAAGACTATGACAAACTAGATGATTTGTCAGAAGAGCGTCAGCTTGAAGATTATGAGCTCACTAAAAAGTCTCTAAAAAAACTCCAAGGGTTTGATTTCGAGTCTCTCAGCGAAAAAGCTCAAATGAGTCATCGATTGTTAGAAGCCCGATTGATGAAAAACATTCGAGACTTCGAATTTCGACATCATAACTATCCTGTGAATCAGATGTTTGGAGTCCACTCCAGTTTACCTGCCTTTATGATTAATATGCATAGGGTGAAAGATAAGAAGGATCTTGAAGCTTATATTTCGAGAATTACTCAAGTTGAAAGACAGATGGACCAAGTTATCGATGGTTTAGAGACTCGTCAGGATAAAGGAATTGTTCCACCAATGTTCGTTTATCAAAGAGTTTTAGGAGATATTAAAAACTTACTGAGAGGCAAGCCTTTTACTCCCTCTAAAGCACTTAGTCCTTTGAAAGCTGATTTCGAAGGAAAGATGGCTTCTTTAAAGTTACCTGTTGAAGAGCAAAAAGTATTGCGCACGCAGTTTGATACAGCTCTAAGGACTTCGTTCAAGCCTGGATATAAAAAACTCTATTCATTCATCGAAAAGCAATCTAAAACAGCAACAACTGATATCGGCGTGTGGAAGTTCCCAAAAGGTGATGAGTTTTATAAAGCAAGATTGGCTCACCATACAACGACGGATCTTACTGCGAATCAGATTCATGATTTAGGATTGGCTGAAGTTGAGCGCATTCATAAGGAAATGCACGCGATCAAAAAGAAAGTCGGATTCAAGGGAGATTTAAAGGCTTTCTTTAAATACGTCAAAGATACGCCTAAACTAAAGTTTTCAAACAACGAAAAAGGTCGGAAAGCTTATTTAGCTCAGACTCAAAAAGTTATTGATTCCATGAAAGAGGATTTACCGAAGCTTTTTAATATCAAACCAAAAGCGGACTTGATTGTTAAGCCAGTTGAGGCTTTTAGAGAAAAGTCTGCAGGAATAGCTTTTTACCAAGGTCCAACGCCTGATGGAAGTCGCCCTGGGATTTATTATGTAAACCTTTATGATATGAACTCTGTTCCTAAGCACGAACTAGAGGCTTTAGCATATCACGAAGCTTTGCCTGGCCATCATATGCAGATAGCTATAGCGAAAGAATTGCAGGGGCTTCCGAAGTTCAGAAAGCACTGGGGTTATACGGCCTATTCTGAAGGTTGGGGATTGTATTCTGAGTTTATTCCCAAGGAAATCGGTAAATACAGTGATCCATACTCTGATTTTGGACGCCTGAGTTATGAGCTTTGGAGAGCCACTCGCTTAGTGGTTGATACTGGAATCCATGCAAAAAGATGGACCTATGAAAAAGCCATTGATTACTTGTTAGAGACGACTCCAAATGATCGAGCGGAGATCGTTAAAGCCGTAGAGCGATATGCGGTTTTACCTGGGCAGGCAACGGCCTATAAAGTTGGGAAGCTTAAGATTATGGAGCTGAGAAGCCGTTCGAAAGCGAAGCTTGGAGAGAAGTTTGATATAAGATCTTTTCATGACGAAGTGCTAAGGCATGGAAGTTTGCCTCTGACGGTACTGGATCAAGTCATTAATGATTGGGCGACCAAGCAATTGTAGTCTAGTGTTTTAAATTAGAAGTATTTATGAAGAGCAGCTTGTTTCGAGTTGCTCTTTTTTTGCGAAATCACTTTCAATTTTTGAAGTCTCTGAAAGTTGAGCTTTTACTTTGTCTCTCTAAGAACAAGGACTGGACACCTTGTAGTACGGACCAGG
>CAZFYV010000393.1:0-2933 GCA_964523195.1 uncultured Pseudobdellovibrionaceae bacterium | reverse complement strand
GGATTAGCCACTTTAATTTCAGAGGCATTTGTTTTAATTTCCGGAGAAACTTTTTTCCCTTTAATGAGTTTTCTAAGCGCAGGCTTAGTCAATATTTTTGTCCCTTCCGGAGGAGGACAATGGGTTGTTCAAGCTCCCATTATGCTCCCAGCAGCTCTCGAATTAGGAGTAAGCCCTGCAACTACGGCCCTTGCCGTAGCCTGGGGAGATGCCTGGACGAATTTATTACAACCCTTCTGGGCTTTACCTCTCTTGTCGATTGCGGGACTTGAAACTAAGGATATAATGGGCCATCTCTTGGTTGTTCTCCTCGTTTCTGGATTGTATCTCTCATCAATCTTTGTCATAGTACCTATGTTACTTTCTTAGGGTTACTTTCTTAGGGTTGTTTTCTTAGGGGTTTAAATGGATCAAAATCGAGTCATCGTACTTACCACCGGTGGAACATTCGAAAAGTCCTATAGCGAAAGAGAAGGCTCTCTTTCTAATCGTGAATCTCAATTAAAACATCGATTGCTTTCGAGACTGAGACTTCCCAATACTGAAATCGAAGTCCACGAAATCATGGCCAAAGACTCTCTCGACATGACCGACGAAGACCGACAGTGGATCCTTCAAAAAGTCACGGAATACAGCAAACAAAATGTTCCAATTCTTGTACTTCACGGAACAGACACCATGGAGCAAACCGCCTTAATCTTAAAGAAGAACCTGCTTGAAGTTAATGCTCCAATTGTGATCACCGGAGCTATGACGCCAATAGCTTTCGTGGACTCAGACGCTAGCCAGAACTTTTCAGAGGCCTTGATGGCTTGTCAGTTAGTACCGTCTGGAGTTTATATTGTTTTTCACAACCAGGTATTCGAGGTTCCAAATGTTCAAAAAAACCACCGTCTCTCAACATTTGAAACTAAAGATGGAAAAAGCGATGCTCGAAAAAGCATCAGAAACCGCTAAGTATCTGTAATAAGGTCTTCGACCTTATCGATTTTATCCTGAATTGATTGCTGCTTATCAGTCCTGGTCCCAATTCTCATGCTAGAGGAGACACGAGCGACTCCAGAGTCGTGGAGCTGCTGGTGGCACCGCTTCACCAAAGAAAAAACCTCATCCCAAGGCCCCTCTATATTAGTGCCGTAGCCATGCAACTTATGGGTGAGCCCAGATTTGCGAATTATTTTCTCAACTTCGCTCACTTCTTTTGAAACTGATACACCTTGGCCAATTGGAATCACGCAAAGGTCGACAATTACATGCATTTTTTCTCCCATCGCTCAACGACTGAGATAGATTATCCCAGAGACCTGTGGCGAGCAAATTGCTTCTAGGAATTTTGCTGAGAAAAAGACTAGAAAACGGTGAAAATCAGAAAATTTCTGACCCAAGCTTGAGTCCTTTTGCCCATTGAAAGCGACTTTCGCGAAAGCCTTTCAAGGCTAAATTTTTCAGTTTCTGTCAGGATTCGGTTAGGCTATATTGCCTTTCATCGGAATTCCTGTAGTAGTTAAGGCCACAGAAATGGCCATTTGTTGAAGGCGGTATTAGTTGGATTACAGTACGTTGTTTATGATTCTGGGTTTTCTAGCTGCAGCCTATGCTATTGTCGCTAACGACGCCATCCAAACTCTCGGTACATTTATTAGTTCAAATGGAAAACGACCCTGGTGGGTTCTGTGGATGTTTTCCTGCACTATTCTAGGCTTAGTCCTTGTCTATGGGTGGTTTGCATATAACGGAGATGTCTCTTACGGGCGACTTGGTACTAAATTTCCAGTTCCAGATACCTTCACCTGGGTCCACGCAATCCCTCCGTTTCTTATAATCATACTGACCAGATATGGAATCCCAGTGAGTACGACTTTTTTGGTCCTCACAGTGTTCGCGCCAACAGTACTTTCTAAGATTTTGATGAAGTCTGCTCTCGGTTATTTGGTCGCTTTTGTTTCTGGCCTGATTGTCTATTTATTAGTTTCAAAGATTATTGAGTCTAAGTTTATTAAAACAAATAAAGAGGAAGTTCCAAGCCGATGGGTCGTTTTTCAGTGGATCTCCACAGGGTTTCTTTGGTCCCAATGGCTGATTCAAGATCTCGCTAATATATTTGTTTATATGCCTACAAGAAGCTTAGATCTTCAAACTGTTCTTATTAGCCTCTTGGTTCTATTTGGACTGAGCGGTTTAATATTCTACCGTCGTGGCGGAGAAATCCAGGGTATTGTTAATGAAAAAACCAATACACACGATATTCGCTCTGCGACCATCGTAGACTTTATTTACGCACTAATTCTATTTTTCTTTAAAAATATGAGTGATATTCCAATGAGTACAACTTGGGTCTTTATTGGTTTACTGGCCGGTAGAGAATTAGGATTAACTCTGAGACTTAATATTAGACCTAGTCGCGGTACTTTCAAATTGATTTTTAGGGACGCAGGAAAAGCTTTTGTTGGCTTGGCAGTTAGCGTAGCACTTGCACTGAGCCTACCTTTTCTACAAAGCTTGTAGTTTCGAACCAAGGACGAGGTATGAGTAAAACAAGAAATATTGTTATTTGCATAGATAACTTAAAATCATTTGAAGAAACTCACGTTAAAGATCAATTTTTAAAAGACGAGCTAGCAGGCCAGAACGTTACTTTCTTGCATGTCTTCGAAAAAACTTTTTATAACGATGAATTTTCAGAATACTCCTGGCCACCTGAAGAACGCTTCGAAGAAATTGAACAAAAAGTAGATGCCAGATTGAACTCGATTGCCTCACACTTTTCAGGCATTTACGCTTCAAGCAAAGTAAAATGCATAATCTCTGACGAAGCTCGAATGTCAGTAACGACCTATTTAAAAGACACAGATGCTGATATGGTTATCGTCCACTCAAGAGGCCTTTCTGAACTTGAAGAGCTATTTTTAAGTTCAATGACCGAACACCTGGTC
>CAZFYV010000392.1:0-2945 GCA_964523195.1 uncultured Pseudobdellovibrionaceae bacterium | reverse complement strand
AGTTTCTTAATATCTTAATATCCGAATCTGAGTCTTTTAGGCTTCGAAAGCTTGCTTTAAATGAAATTGATGGAGATACGTTCTTTAATTTTAGAGCTTCGATTGTGGAGGGGCAGCTAAGACCTGTTTTCGATACCATTGATGGTAAAGAGTATCCAGAGTGGGAAGAGGCCGGAGAAACCACACCTTTTGTTGACTGTGGAAGGCTTCTTGGTATCGAAAAATCTCTAACTGAGAGCGAGGATAACTATCTTGTGGTTCAGGAGTCTCTAGCTCAAAAATTTAACTGGATTTCTTTTATGTCCATTCATCAAGAGGAACTCAAAGATAAATCCCATGGTAAAGCCTTCAAAGTCGCGAGTCTAAATCTAGACTCGCTCCACGATGAAAGTCATCAAAACCGCGTATCGGCTTAGATTAGCACTGCTGAATTGAAGGATCACAAGCCTTAGTTTCAGATGTAGTGCTTGATCCGAAAGCTACAGATGCGCCAATTGTGAAAAGACCTAATGCTAAAACGATGATTGCTTTTTTCATGTGGAACTCCTTTTTGAGTTATTAAAAAAGTTTTGTTCGTTGTGCCTTTTACTAGAGCAACTGGAATACCAAGATTTGAGTTTTTTAAGTTTTGTGAACGAGAATGACAATTTAGAGTCAAAGACTGATTTCTATTAGTACCTGTCGATCTATGTACAGAAGTTATTCAAGAATTTAAGTAAGAAGATTAGCTAAAATGCGCTTTGGTTAGGCAAGACGATTCTAGCTTATAGTTTTCGCTTTGAAGAACGCTTTTGTCGTCAACCGGATGAACATATGACGAACTTTTAGAGAGCTGCTAAGTCTTTAGATAAACTTAGTTTTTTAGAAAAATTCATGTAACAAAAAGCATTATTAATTAACCAAAATAGTCGTCGCTTCACTTTTTAGAGCCAATTATTGTTTAGTCATACCATCTTTTTTTAGTGAATTGACTACTCCCTGAATTACCCAAAAAGATGGCATTGGGTTTGCCTTGTAAGTATCCGTGTTTTCAAGGTTATTAACTAAGTTTCTAGTAATAATGAGCATTGTAGGCCTCAGCTATGGTCTATTGACTCTGACCCTATTTTCTCAGGTTTTCGCTAAGACCCAAGTGACGGAAAACGGAGTATTAATCAATCCTTATACAGGTCAAGAGGGTCCTAGTTCCCAAGAAAAATCCACATGGGACCCACTAGTTCAGAAGGCCTATGACGATATAGAAAACCTGGTTCAGAGAATTCTAAAGAATCTAGAGCCTAGATTTCCAGAAGCAGCTCAAATGAAGTGCTCTGTAAAACTCTATGCAACTCCCAATATTTTTAGTTTTGTTGCAAAGGATGATGGGGGATCCTGTATCGTTCATTTAGCAACCGGTTTGATTTCTAAACTCAATACAGAGGGCGAGCTAGCATTCGTTATCGGCCATGAGTTTGGCCATATTCTTTTGAATCATAATGTTCCTAACAGTACTGGCTTCCAAGGTCGAATCAAGCAATGGAGTGAAGCCCAGGCTTACGAAATCGAAGCCGATCAGGTGGGTATTGATGGGATAGCAGGAATTGCTTCGGTTGATGATGCCTTTCGAGCACTTGCAAAGCTCAATGACCCAAGTCTAACTGGCCACGATCCAGATAAATCTATACGTGAGCAAATTGAAGATATTCAGTTTTCTGCACAAGAAGATCACCATGAAATCGGCATGCGCCTGAGTCTTTTAGTTTTATACGCCAGAAACCTAAAAGAGAATTCTGTGTCCGTTGCTAACGCCAGGTCTCAAGTTTTATCAAAGAACCTTGAAAACCTGGGAATTAAGTTTGTGGAAGTTTCCACTTCCGAACAACAGATTTCAAAATATGTAAACATCATAGAAGAAGGTGTAATTCCTGGGCCACTTCTCAGTCTGTCTTTCCAGAGTCAAAAGGACCAAAGCGGACTCAATTTTCAGAATCTTTGGATGTTTGCAGATAGTGGCGGAGTTTTTAGAAACATCGCATTTAAACTACTCAGATCTACTCATTCGAATTTAGTAAAAGTAAGACTCTTACTTGAGATGCTATTTGTGATTAACGATAGAAAACAAAAATACCTTAAACAAGATCATCTAAATTTGATTTTAGAGGAATCACCTGAACTAAAGGCATTGATCATAAGCGAGTTGGTAAAAATAGATCAGCCTATTCTAGAGGTTTTTGGAGAAATCGATCGAAGTATCGTTCTTGAAATGGTTGATGATATTGGGGCCAGTCGAGAACTTTCGGATATTTTTGGAGAAGTTGTAAGCCAAAACACCCATTGGAATGAGTTTTTGTTTGATCAAGTTTATTACTCTTCACAAGCACCTCTCGTTTTTTCTAATACGACGTCAATGCCTGATAAATCAAAGATTCATTTGCCGTTTTTTCAGAAACTGGCAAAGCATTACCTACACTGGATAGCCACTCTAGAAATTGAAGAAATTGCTATTGCTAACTACTCAAACGAAAACTTTGGAGCTGTTCTTAATCTCTATGAGCACCTTGTTAGCTATACCGAACGACCAGAACATCTTGAAGCTATTGGGAAAGACTTACTCTTTGCAGAAATTGATCGCCTGCGAAAAGGTCTCCAAGAAATCGCTTTTAAGGCCTTTAAAGTCCCAGATGAAGGAGATCAATTCAGAATTGATAAAGTAGTCCTTGGAATAAAATTCATAGATGAACAGTTAGATTTGGATCTTCTTAAGAACACTATTATTCCGTTTATGAGTTCCTCAGAGGGAATTCGACTGCTCACCGAGTGGCATTCTGGCTTTTATGTTTATATGGAAGATGAAGATTGGCTAAGACTTTTTGATTTTCTTATGGAGTCTTCTGAGCCCACTCAAGAGCATAAATGGAATTTAATGTACCTTATTGTTTTTCAGATGAACCCTTCTGGAGTACAGG
>CAZFYV010000391.1:0-2969 GCA_964523195.1 uncultured Pseudobdellovibrionaceae bacterium | reverse complement strand
TGGATGGGGTAGCAGGACTCGAACCTGCGCATGTCAGAATCAAAATCTGATGCCTTACCAACTTGGCGATACCCCATCAACAGGTCCTATGTTTTTAAGTCTATTGAAGAGAAATATCAATAAAAAAAGCCACCTAACTGAACTAGGTGGCTTAACCAAGGCCTGAGAGGCAGAACCCTCAGGTATTAAAAATTGAGTTATTTTGAGGACTAATCAGCTTTTGCCTTTAATCCTTCAAGAGATTCACCCATGGATCGCACTTCGTTTTCGAAGGCATCAAAGATCTTATTCTCAATATCTTCTCTAGTTTCTTGATTGAGCGGGTGGGCTATATCCCTAAATTGACCGTCTTTACGCTTTTTGCTGGGCATGGCCACAAAAAGACCACCATTTCCTTCGATTATCTTAAGATCTCGAATCACAAAACAGTCGTCGATCGTGATGGTAACGTAGGCTTTCAACCGGTCCTCATTAACAGGGAAAACCTTTACTTCGGTGATATTCATTGAATCCTCCTCGGATGCAGCTCATTTGCCTTCGCAAGCAAAATGGTGATATTTCCTCTATGTATTCATCGGTGTTAATAACGCGCCGCTTAAAAATCCAGCGGTTTTCTCTCACTTTGATGCATTTAACTGCAAGATTGATGCTATGAGCTGGACTATATTCGAGTTAACGTAACATAATCCTCTTTGTTTCCTCTATTTTGCCTAGAAGTTTAATTATTAATCTAATAAAAAAGTTAATTAAAATATTAATTATATTGGTGCTAAATCTTGAAGACTCTGGGTGATTTCTTCGTGATGCGCTGAATAATATTCAAGCCTCCAGTCTTTCTTAGACAATTTAATCCGATCTCACTAGGTTGCCTTCTGTATTGGGAATCTAATCCCAATTTGTTTGGATCGAAGGGGTTCGATTCGAACTGATTTTGGGAAAAAAAGGGAAGGTGTTATGAAGTCATTTTTAGTAATGATGTTGTTGGTTATTGGTCTTGGGAGTTCCGCTCTGGCTCAAGACGGATCTCGTTTTAAAGAACTTACTCAAGAAGTGAACAAAGCAGCTCAAAGTTTTCAGTATTATGATGAGTTATCTCAGCGTGAACGTCGTCAATTGATGCGCGCCATGAAAGAGGTTCAGTACATCATGGAAGACATTGGAATGTTTGATGGGCCTATCGGTCGTTCTTCTGATTTCATGTGTATGAAACAAGGTAATGCTTTGTTTTATCCAGTGAAAAAAGCGGATGGGACTATCATTGGATCAACATCTGGAAACGCTGGTCATAGAAGTATAGATGACTGTAAGAAAACTCTTCCATCAATGGGGCAAACTGTGGCCTGCTTTAAACAAGGAAACGCTTTGTTTTATCCATTTGACGTTAATAAAGGATCAATTGTTGGATCGACTTCCGGAAATGCAGGTTTTAGGTCTTATTCCGATTGTTCAGATACAATTCCACAGATGGGATCAGACTTTGCGTGTATGAAGCAAGGAAACGCTTTGTTTTATCCTGTAGATGCTACGTCTGGAGCGATTGTTGGGTCAACTTCTGGAAACGCAGGACATAGAAGTGTATCTGATTGCCGCAATGTTTTACCTCAACCATTTGAAGTTGTTAGCTGTGCAAAGCAAGGAAATGCTCTTTATTATCCATTCAATTATGAAACAGGAAAGATTATAGGATCGACTTCTGGAAATGCAGGTTATAGAGATGCTCAAGCTTGTATGCAGACTTTGAATTAATTAAGGATTGGGGAAAATTATGAAAGCAATTCTGAAAAATATTTGTGTTTTGTCGTTTTTGTTGGGTTTGGCGTCTTTTTCACATGCAGATGTGAGACAGGATGTTGAAGACTTAGTTTCTGATATTCAAAGCGAGTTAAGACGTGGTGGTCAAGATAGGAAATCACTTCGCGAATCGCGTAGACATCTTGAAAGAGCTTACAATGCACTTCAGGGGCAGTCTGGACCTGGTGGTGGCTTATCATCACTAACTTGTATTGCTAGAGACAATGATGGCCGTGATCCTTGGATGATTGGTGTTCGTACTGGTTTGTCAGTGAACCCTACTAAAATTCAAGGAACAAACCTTGGTTCTAAGTCTGATTGCTTAGAGTCAGTTAATAGCGCTGTGAGAGCAGGCCGTGCAGATATGATGTGTGGAACTCGAGACAACGATGGTCGTTCACCTTATTCAGTGGTGATCTACCAAGAAGGTGAGTCTCCATTATCATTTACTGTATCAAGTGATCTTAATGAATGTCTTAACACCTTAAGAGGTGCCAAATCAGTTCGAGGAGGCGCATTTTTCTGTATGTCTAGAGACAACGATGGTCGAAGTCCTTGGGTTCAAGCGGTTTATAATAGTCGTGATCACAAGATCGAAAAGGGCAGAGACACTTACTCAAGTATGCAGGACTGTATTGATTCTCTTTAGGTAGTTTTCTTGTCTTCACATTGGGTGTTGATGAGTTTTTGTTGAGAATCAAAATTCGAAATAATAAAAAAGAGAGCTCAAGGCTCTCTTTTTTATTTATATCTCCGAGTAAAATCGCTACTCGGTCTTTAAAAACAGGAGTGCCACTCCTGAAGCACGAGCAACTCGCATAGTGTTTGTACCTTTTCGAAGGTACTTCATAACTTCACGAGTTCTTCGAACCTTTCTTTTATTTACATCTAAAATAACGTCACCAGGCATAAGGCCGGCCTTGCTCGCTGGGCTCTTTCGATTGATGTCAGTTACGACTGGTCCACGAGGAACGTCTCCACTGATCTGAAATTCTTGACGTAGTTCAGAGTTGGTA
This sequence comes from uncultured Pseudobdellovibrionaceae bacterium, assembly GCA_964523195.1. GTDB lineage: Bacteria > Bdellovibrionota > Bdellovibrionia > Bdellovibrionales > JAGQZY01 > JAUHWN01. Next base: position 162 of record CAZFYV010000391.1, on the reverse strand, counting down.
TTGGCAACCTTAAACCCAAGAGAATAGGGAGCTTTCGTTCCAGAAAAAGCTTTTTTGTTTGAAGCCAAGGTTTTATCCCGTGGATGCTGTCCAACAACGACCGAGATATCCTTGGTCGACTTTTTACCACTATTACTAAACCGCAGAACTTTCAGTTTTGAC
>CAZFYV010000390.1:0-3004 GCA_964523195.1 uncultured Pseudobdellovibrionaceae bacterium | reverse complement strand
ACAAAGCGATTAGAAGTAGACTCCCCTAAAAAGGCAGGATTACACGGAAGGCTCAACTGCAGTCCACCGAGAGCAGAACAGACTTCATCAAGCCCTCCAACAACAAGATCATCTACGACTTGTGAATTGCTAAGACGTCCAGTGCTTGAAAACTCTGCCCCATAAGAAACTAAAGACAAGAATGTCGAAGTTAAAAAGCAAACCAAGAGTCTTAGATACATCTCAACTCCTGCAGAGTTTGAGGCGAAAATTGCAACAACAGCAAAAACAATCCTGAAGACAATTGGTCAGACTTAGAAGAAAGTTCTTGGCTATTGAGATCCTGAATATCTTCAATCGCTCTTTTGAAATCAGAAAGCTTGTTCGATTCCTCCGGAAAAACCTGCGATATGTCTTCAAATACGATTTTCACGTCAGAGGCAAAGCTTTTAACTTGATTAATGAACGGCTCTACATTGAGATCACACTGGGAAGTAAGTTGTACTGGATTATCAAACTTATATTCTCCAAACTTCCAGCGACTCTTGATCGCCACAGTTTCAATGAGTGCTTTAAAAAGCAGACTACCTTTTTGTCCTAGATTGGAACTTCTTAGAATCTTTAAGGATTCATTCAAATCATCAACGGATTCGTTTTTAACAGAGGGGATTTTTTCAAATCGAAGAACTAAATCATCCACCAATTCTAGAACAAAATATACTTTTTCAAAAAAGAGAGCGGCACTCAAGGCCTCTTTTGAGTCTTGAGACTCAAGACTTTCTACTAACTTTTCAAAGGGAACTTTTAAAAAAGGCTCTCCACTACGTCTTTGATCTTGAAAGCTCTCCGCTAAATCATAGAACTGTTCAATTGATAATCCGGCCCTACCCAAATAGGCCGAGGCAAGAGTTAAGACCCACGACTCTTTCTGTTGCTCACTCACATAGGCTTTCGCTTTAAGCTCAGACTCTAAAAGCTCGATGGCTTTAGAGTACTCTTTTTGATCAATAAAACCATCAGCCTGAACTTCGACGGAATCAGAAGGTCGTTGAGAAGGTTTTTGGCAAGACATGGTCAGCCCTGCCAGAATCAAGCACAGTGAAAACTTAAATATTTGCGCGAGATAAACCCGGTACAATTTCCCCATGTACGACGAAGTAGCAACCAATAGGCCAAATCAGGGCTAACAGGCTTATTTTAGTGACTTTTTTTGTGAAATTATGCCTACCAATTGAAATTATTTCAAAAACACTTTTGATCCTAAGAGAAGTTATTAATCGGCTTTTATTCATTACAAAGCGCGCAATTGAAGGCTAATTGATGGATAATTTTCCTGTCCAGAGCTACAAGAAATTAAATGACAAGCATGGGAGCTAAACTAATGAAAAACGGGTTACGAATTCTTGTTGCTATTTTTGCTGCTTTATCAATTTCAACAGCCTCTGCCTCTGAATTTGGAGACACTTTGGATCAATTTATCCAAAGTCCCCAGGGATTAACCCAGGTTAAAAGGTTTTTAACACTTCCTGAAAACAAACCTGACCTTGCGATCCAATCAGCTTCTCTTGTAGCAGAAACCAAAGTAAGCCGGATATACCAGATGGCCATTGATGGAAATTTTGTAGCTCCAATTCGATTTCAAATTTCAGTCCCCTCTTCAGTCAACTTTGATGCCTCAGCTTCACTCAGCAAGTATCCAGTTGTTGTTCTCCTTAGTGGCATCCATACTGGAGACAAGCTCCTTAATTTAATTAATGATCAGTCTGAGGTTGTGGTTATCTCTTTCCAGTACCCATTGGCTAAACCTCTGAACCAACAACCTATTAAAGATGTACTCGAAGGAATCTATGAAACTCCAAAGCAAGTCGCAGCTCTTCTTTCATGGCTCAATGACCAAAATTGGATTAATAAATTTCAAATGCACGTTATGGGCATAAGCCTTGGGACTCTTTTCCTTCCCCTGAGTCAGAGAATCGCCCAGAGCTGGGGTACGTATATTAACTCGAGTATTTTTGCATATGGTGGTGGTGATCTTAAAAGTTTTATTCGTTTTGGTTTTGAAGATTCCTTAGACTCTGGACAGGTACTTACCCTTGTTGACTCACTTCAAGTTGTGACAGCATTTCTTGAACCCAAAAACCATTACTCTTCTTTACAGGGACGCTTTCTTGTCGTCGAAGGAACAAATGAAGATGTGTTCCCAACTTGGTCTGTGGAAGCTCTTCGATATGGAATCCCTGAACCGAAAGACATCAGATATATCGAAGGACCTCATATATCTTCAAAACGTCTCGACCTCATTCAAAAGCTTGGGATTGAGGTCAATACATGGCTAACTCAATTGGGAGCACTTTAAGCTCCCATTTAGATTTCTTAAGTCAAATTTCTTTAATTAAGTGTCTTTGATTGGTGAGTGGTTTTCTGGGCTTTTTCCAAGAAGCCTTAGCACCAAAAAGCAAAGAGCGATGGCAATCGGAAATATGTAGATCAGACTTATTCCGTAGGCTACTGGCAAATAACCAACAAACAAGGCAATGAGGCCAACAGTAAGACTATATGGCATTTGTGTCTTTACGTGATCCATTAAATCACAACTCGTCGCTATTGAGCTCATAATAGTTGTATCAGAGATAGGAGAAATATGGTCTCCAAGAATAGCGCCATCGAGAATAGCTGCCATACAAAGTGGGATCAGAAAACCTGAAACATCCCCTTGAAGATGTAAAGCCAAAGGAGCAACAGTTGGAATCAAAATCGCCATGGTTCCCCAACTGGTTCCGGTGGCAAAAGCAGTTGCTGCAGCAATAAGAAATACTAAGAAAGGTAGGGCTTGAGCACTAATATGTTCACCCAAACTTTCTGTTAAAAACACTCCCGTTTTAAGTTCATCACAGGTCGCTTTTAAAGACCAAGCTAATACTAAGATTCCAACAGGCAATAGAGCTCCTTTTAAACCTTTAAAAATAGTCTGCCCCAAAATTTTTGGTTGAAGCTTTGCTACAAACTGGGAGAAGAGGATCGCAAG
>CAZFYV010000389.1:0-3028 GCA_964523195.1 uncultured Pseudobdellovibrionaceae bacterium | reverse complement strand
AACTTGGGCTTACGGTATCTGAGTCCTGATAATTATTATCTAAAATTGTCTCAGTTATACTAAAACTATATTTAGGATTTACATAGCGCCATTTAAAATAGATGTCAGAAGCATTGCCCTCAAGATAAAAGTAATTATCTTCGTCTAAAATATCGATATCATCGTAAGTATACCCTATAGAAAAGTAAGATGAGTTATACTTATAGGTGAAATCAAGTGTGCCGGAAGTTGTATTACTAAAGCTCTCTCCGCTATAACGATCAAATGTAAATGTTGGTTTTAATTGTAAGCGGAATGAACCAAGATAATAATTAATGGGTGCTCCAATAGCATAACTGTCATAGTTTGAGTCTGAACTTTCGGAATAGATCTTTCCATAGGATGAAAAGTAAATATTAAAATCATGAACATCCGAGTGGTCTGCAAAATAGTTTGCGTAGATATCGAAACTTGTTTGGCCCTCCGTGGACTCTTCTTCATTTGTGTCATCTGCAGCTATATATTGCGGGTTTGTATTTGCTCCATACCCCATTCCGAAAGAGCCATTCCATTTCTTTTGAGATTTCGTTTTTTGTTTAGAAAGGAGCTCTTCCGCAAAAAATTGATTTTTGAATAGGAGCACTCGTTTCTTCAGATTCTTAGGTAGACTTTTAATATCAATCTGAGAGAGAAGATTTTTAACTTCGGCGTCTTTATTTTCGATTTGAAGTATTTTTGCAGAGTAATATAAAGCTATGGGTTTCAGTTTGCTCTTGGATTCAATAATCTTTTTATAAAGTGGTAGGGCTTTCTGATAGAGTTTGACCTTGTGATAAGCAACTGCCAAGTTGAAAGTATTTAATCTGCTATTTGGCTGTTTCTTGTAAAGATTTTCCCAGTATTCAATTCCTTTTTTACTCTCTCCATATGAAACATCTGAATAACTAACTACTGATAAACACAGGGATAAGCTCAGTAGCAAAATTAAATTCACTTTTTTATGGAACCAAATCATTTCGTCTCTCGTCTTAGGTTTGTATCAACTATTAAATCACGTAAGTGAAGGAGATAAAATGAAAAATATATTTACATGTATAGTATTAGTTTTGACTTGTTCAATAGCGTTCTCCCAGGAGGAAGAAAGTAATTATAGAGATAACTTTAATAGAATTTCAAAAGAAGAAAAGAGAGCTAATAAGGAGAAGGTGGCTGAGATTGCAGCTGAAAAAGGAATAGACCTGAGTACCAGGGAAGGAAAAAGAGAAATGGCTGATTTCCTTATTGAGTCTGGGCAAGGCAATTTACTGCCGCCTAAACATCTTAAAAGACATAAAAGAGCAATGAATCGAGCTAGCGGAGAAGCTGGGTCTCGATCAGAGAAAGATTGTGATAAATCCCAAAGTCAAAGACAGGGTCGTAGAGGTATGAGAGCTAGACCACAGCCCCCCCAAAGTGAGGATTCAAATACTTAATCCGACCTTAGTCCCTACCCATTTTTCGGAGGGTGCCGCCCTCCGATTTTTTATTTAGAATGGTAGTAATGAGTGAGCAAGTAGACTGGAAAAAAATCGTAAAGAAAATGAGAGCCGGGGATGATCAGGCTACAACTCTATTTGTTGAGTTAACACAAGATCCTCTTTATAAGTTTTGTTATTATCTAACCAATAACCAGCAGCTAGCTGAAGATATTTGTCATGATACCTTAATTAAAGGAATAACCAAGATAGATACCATAAAGAATCCTGAGCAAATTCTAGCTTGGCTCAAACAAATAGCTAGAAGGCAGTTTTTGGACTTTGTTAAGTCTGCTTCTCAATCTAAGGTTCATATGGATATCGATGAAATGAATAGTGGACCCAGCGAACTGAGTTCTGGAGAGAATCGAAACGACGACCAAATCACAGCCATGGAGGCACTCCAAAGTTTGGATGCAGACGATAGAATGCTGGTAATTTTAGTTGATATTGAGGGCTATTCTTTTTCGGAGGCGTCGCAAATAGCTGAAATTCCTGAAGGAACGGCAAAATCTAGAGTTTTTAGAGCTCGTAAAAAAATGTTGGATTTTATTGGAACCGAAAGGGAACCTAACTCGTCTACAGTACGTAAGGTATAAAAAGTTGAGTCTAATGACTCACAATTAGAAATTAGGAGAAGGAAATGGGCCATGATGAGTCCAATGAAAATAAGAACCCTCAATACGAGAAGATGATTTCGTCATTAAAAGGTATTGATGTGGAGCCTTCTTCCTATATGAAGACGAGAGTTCTTGCCCGAGCTCGAGAAATCAACGAGCAAAAACAGGCAAAACGTTTTTCTTGGAAATCCCTTATCTTTGTCGCGGCCGCCACAGCTTTTGTAGTACTAATGGTTAGTCGCTTCGTTTTTATTGAACAACAAGAGCCTGGCTTAGAGGTTGGAAAGCCCTATGTTGTTAAAGCTGACCTACGTTCGATGAATGATTTGGGTAATGTGGCTTATGTTCAAGTCGAATTAGATGGCGAAATCCAGTTTTCTTCAAAAAAGTTCTCTCGTATTAGAGAAATGCGCTCATTAAAACTCTCTTGGGAAAAGCTTGTTGGGAAACAGTATCTCCCAGTCATTGTTGAGGGTACGAGTTCTGGAAATTCAGTTGTCAGAGTTAAGTTTTTTGGCAAAGATAACAAAGTCATCAAAACTGAAGAATATGATTTTAGTTTTGATAGGGGTCAGATATGAAATCGATCATCTTTTGTTTATTATTACTTTTTGCCTTTCCAGTTCTTGCTGAAGACGTGATTCATGCGACCACGGAAGACATTAATGAGTTTGACGATCTATTAGCTAATGAGCCACTAGATGAGATAAAAAAGCCAAATGCCTCGTCTGGAGAAAAGAAGCCCAAAGGAAAAGATGGAAAGAATTCAAAGGGTGATCAGAAAGCTAAACCTCCGAGGGACAAGTTTAATGAAGGAAAAGGTCCCAAAAATGATATGAACGATAAGAGTGGTAAAAGAAATAGAAAAGGTCCGCCAAAAGATGACCGTGAGCGCGGAAGAAGAAAGCCGCCTCC
>CAZFYV010000388.1:0-3065 GCA_964523195.1 uncultured Pseudobdellovibrionaceae bacterium | reverse complement strand
TTATACTCATTGGGACCTCGGAATCTCATTTTTTTGACACTCTCAATGAGCTTCCAAATTTTATTCTTAAAAGCCTCAAGTTCAACTTTCCAAAGACTACAGACAGGAACGTACAATCCTTAAACTCGGATCAAGTTTACGGATTGTTTGATCAGCTTAATAAATACGGATTCACGAATCCAACTGGCTCTAACCTCTATAGAACTTCCAAATATTTAGAATTAAAGAGTCACGGTTTTGAATTCAAAAAAAATGAACTTGAAAACCCACCTGAGTATTCAATAGTCGTGGTCTTTCGAGATGAACTTGAAAGGAATTTACTCCTCGATCTCGAAAAAGCCATATCTAAAAGTTCTCTTAGGAATTCGGAACTTATTATTGGGACGAATTCTTCATTGATTAGAAGACATAGCTTTGGAACCTGGAAACCATCCACCCCAACTAAGTGGATTGATGTTAAATCTGAACATGAGAGTCTAAAGCTAGGGCACCTTCTTAATGAGTGCATCGAGGCCAGCTCTGGGCAAAAGGTTATCATCGGCTCTCCAGCTTTTTTAATCCAGGAGATGAACAACAATGCTTTACTGGATAAGGTCTCGTCTTCTCAAATTTTAATTAATAGAAATTTACCATTGGACTTTTTAAGTATTGATCGAAGCTATTTGATTCAAGCTGGTTATTTTTCTACTGAGTTAGATCATGGACTAGCACTCACTGAAGACCTGGCTTCAAGACTCGAAAAACTGACTATTTCTACCAGCTCTTTTGAAACCAAATTCAAGGAGAAGACATCATTTTACGGCGAAGGAAAAATTGAGGACGAATTACAAATTGTTTTTCAAAAACACCTCAACCCGAGAACTTACCAAGAACATCGTGAGACTATGGGTAAATTTAAATTACTCCGTAAAATTCTATCGATTGTCTTTGCTCCTCTGGCATTTATATTTAACATCCCACCTATTAAGTACCTGTTTTTATTTTTAACATGGCCTGTAAGAAAACTTGTAAGCAAGGTTAAAGAGAATCCAAAGTTAAAATATTTATTAACCTTTGAGTGGGTCAACGTTGAGCGATTTTATCATTTTTGGAAAGTGCATATCTATACGGTTTTTTGGCCTTATTTCTTTTTGAAGAAGCATTTATGGAGAATGCTAGAACCCTTTCACTTTTTAAAGAAATACTTTTGGTGGATCAAAAAACCTTACTACTTTCTATATCACCAGATCACACAACTCTTCGCTAAAATCTGGCTCCTTAAAAAACCCTTTTACTATGTATATCATCTTGTGACTCAAGCTATTGGTCGTCTTTGGGTCTTTAAAAAAGTTTATCACTTTTTTAGGCCAATTTTTAATAGCATTGCTATACTTACAAGAGATCATATTTGGTACAATCTTCGAAGAGTTTGGTATGTCATAAAAGACTTAGGCTACCTCTTTAAAGATGGCTTAAGAGGAATCTTTTATACTTTCCGCAGGTTCTTTTATATGCTCCGAAATCTCTATTGGAGAAGCACAAAAATATACTGGTACATCAAACAATATCTATGGCACTTAAAAAGGCCTTTCTATGCACCGATCGGTTTTCTAAAAAGCCTTTTTGACTACCCAGACAGCATTAAGGAGTTAAGCGCTTTTCCAAAACTTATTGCCTATGTCAAACACCCTGTTAAGAAGATTATCTGGTTACTCCTGTACCCGTTTCGACGAAACAAACCAAATGATCAAAGTCCCCAGAGGTCATAGATGAAACGGCTGAGCTTAATTATACCAACAAATGGAAGAAGAAACTTTGTTCCCGGTCTTATGGCAGGAATCAGGAGTCAAAACCTTAACAATAATGACCTCGAAATTTTAATTATCTTAAACCAGTCGAAAAAAGATCAGATTCATAAGGATTTCCTCAAAGGACTTCAATCATTTAATGAAATACACTTTTTAGAGTTAAGTTCCTCTAATGTGAGCAGAGCAAGAAACTTAGGAATTAGCGAAGCCAGTGGCGAATACTTGTACTTACTAGATGACGATTGCCTTATCCATCAAAGTAATCATTTTGAAATAGCACTCAATCTATTGAATTCAAGTAAAGATGCTTTTATCGGTGGCCCTTATCTCATTGACGGCAGAAGTAAGTATGACGATTTCTATAATCGGATGTGTCAGTTGTGGGTGGAGAGTCACAAAGATACCCAAGGGCTTTACCGCGTACTTTTAGGTGGAAACTTTTGCGGACATAAAGATCTTTTTAAAAAACTAACTTTTAACGAGTCATTTACAAGTGGGGCAGAAGAAACCGACTTTTTCCAAAGAGCTACAGACTTAGGCATGACTCTTATCTATGAAGAGAAACTAAAGGTCTCCCATATACCACACAAATCTAAAGTTGAACTTTTTGAAACAGCTATACGACAAGGCTATTCAAGACCCAATTATTATAGGGCTAACTACAAAAGAAACTGGACCCACTTTTTTGAAAAGCTAGAAGTTTCAGATCTAAAATACATGAATTTGGGTCTGAAATACTTTTCGAAAGTACTCATTCACGATTGGGTCAATAGAGACTAGATAACTTTCTTTTCTAAACCCAGAGCTACCTTTGCTGAACGAACAACTTCCTTTTTGTACTTAAATGAATACCAGTAGCGCATGATCGTAAAAAGAAATCTTGGGCCATCTAAGAAAATATAGAGTTTTGAAGAACCAATTCTTTCGAAATAGTTTACTGGTATTTCTTTAAATGGAATTTTAAATCTTAAAAACAAAAAGGTCATTGCCAGAGTAAAATCTAAATTATTTGGCAACAAATCTTCAAATGGACTTAAGAACTTCCGTTTAAAAATTCTAAGGCCCGTGCAACAGTCATTTACTTTTACTCTAAAAATATTTTTTATTATTCCAACAAAAAACCTGTTACCAAACTCCCGTGTGTAAGGCATGGACTGAATCTTAGACAAACGATCACCACATACGAGCCCAATTTCTTGATCTTTTTCTAACTCATGAATCATCTTCACAAGATCATGAGAATCATAAGTGAAATCCATATCGTAAAAAGCAATCAAT
>CAZFYV010000387.1:0-3088 GCA_964523195.1 uncultured Pseudobdellovibrionaceae bacterium | reverse complement strand
CTCCGTAGACTCATAACATCTGACCTGGTTCCCAGTTTCCTTTGCGACCTTAAGTGCGAGCTCTGTGTTCGCCATAATTTCAGCTACATTCTCACCGTTTCCAGGATAAACACTAAGTCCTATACTCCCGGTTAGAGATATGAGCTTTTCTCCAATCTGAAACTTTTTGGATTCAATTTGAAGCCTCAAATCTTCTGCTATTAGCAAGGCTTGAGAGTGTTCACAATTTGGAAAAACAATCGCAAACTTAGGACCATCTAATTTAACACGAGCATCTTGACGTCTCCCCACTCTTTTTATCTTTTCGGCCACTCCTTCAATGAGTATGTTTACGAAGGTCTCACCAACTCTATCGACTATCTCAGAAAAACCGTCCAATTCCAAAATCATTAGTGAGAACGCCTGGCTCTCTAGTTTTGATCTATTCAGCTCTTGACCTAATCGGAGTTTAAAATAGTTCTTATTGAAGAGCCCAGTTGTTCTCTCATTTATACTGGTAAACCACATGTCCGAGTTTTGCAGTAAAACCGCAACATGAGAAGAGACAGTCTTCAAAAAGCTAAGTTGATTTTGTTCTAATATCGGAGCGGAGGTTTCATTTCCAAAAAGCATCACTCCTACTGTTGAACCGAAACGCTTTAAAGGAATCGCAACAACACTTTTTATCATGCGTTTAATGCCAAAATATTCGGCGATATTTTCGAACTCTTGAAGGTGCCCTTTGACGAGCGGCTCACCAGAGTCAAACACCTTTTGCACTAAACCTTCACCCACTGGCATTGCTATATTCTGAACACTTAAACTAGTAACGTTATCTTTGGTGTCAGCTGTGATGTCCTCTGGTCTATATCGCGCCAATAGTTTGAGCAGCTCTGTTTTGTTATCATAGACCAAAATCGCTCCATATTTAGCTGAAAAGGCGCCTATAGACTTTTTTAATATGAGATCCATCAAATCTTCAGCATTCGAGACTTGATTCGTATCTTCTGAAATTTCTAATAGAATTTGTGTTTCTTTTAGTTTTATATCTAATGATTGATTTAATTTCTCGAGAGCTCTACGTTTTTCTTGGATTTTCTCATAGGCTCTTTTGTTGTCTTTGTTCTTTTGTTTTAACTGAAGACTCATCGTTCGAAATGCCTGAGCCAACTGACCGACCTCATCACGGCCCAAAAGAGGCACACTGACTTCGAGATTTCCATCGGCCAATTCCATAGCTTTTTCTTTCAGTTCCTTTAGAGGATAACTCAGGGAACTCGACAAATAGATAACCACAAAGGCACTAAGCAACAAGGTACCAAGAAAAATACCGAGTAAAATCCATCGCGCCTGGGCTAGGTTTGTTAGAGCACTCTGCTTGGACTTATGCAAAAGGATAAAGGTGTCTTGATTTCCTGAAAAAGGAACCATTAGTACCGTTTCAAGTTTTCGCGAATAGGTTTTGAAGAGACCTTCTTCATCTCGAAAACTCTCCATCGTCATCGAAGTTATCCAATTCAAAGAAGAGAGGCCTTTTGAACTCTCAAGGATCTTTAGCTGCCCTTCTTCCTGCTTAACAAAAGTGAAATCTAAGTTTGAAATCTCCCTAAACTCATTTAAAAATTCTTCAGACAGTTTAAAGCCTACACCCATGACAGCCACGGGATCTGGCGAGTTTAGGGTAACAAAGATTACTTGATAAAAATCACTATCAACCTTCATAAATTGCGAATAGGATTTTTCTGATTCAAGAGTATCCCGAACCCTACCGTAATTTACCTGGTCAGCAGTCAGAACTTTGTTAGAAGCTTCAGAAAGAAAGCGACCACTCATATCGAATACGAACAAGAGATCAGAATCCATTCTTCGCTTCTGATTTCTCAATACCGATCGAATAGTATTCAAGTCCTGAGTAGCAAAGGCTCGTTTAAAAGCAAAATCATTAGAAAGTATTCGTGCAGCAGTTTTTTGCTCGTTGGTAGCCAATTTTATGGAATTCTTTAGGGATTTGCCGCCAAGTCTCACACTTTTATTAGTATTTTTCTCGATTAGCTGCCCAGCCATGGAGTTCACAAAAATAAATACGACGACTTGAGATACTAAAACCAATAACCCGAAGGAAAAAAGAAGCTTGTTTCGAATGGATCCAAAAAGTTTTTTCACATCTCTCATCATTTCAATATCGGCATTATAGCTATTGTAACTAACCTGTAACCAAGACTTAAGTCAGGTGTTGAACTATTTTTGGACTAAAGCATAATATAGATATTCATGAATTCGAATGTAGGAGATTAGAATGTCACTTATCAAAATCCTTATTCTTGCTTTACTCCTCTTTGCACCGCCTAAGGCCATTGCAGACGACCATTCGGAAAACAAAACCGAAGAAACTAAGGCAACTGAAACTCAGACTGTAACAGAAGTTAAAACAGAGAAAAGCTCTTCTACGGAGAATCTCTTTGATCGACTCGGAAAGACTGGCGGTATTGTTAAAGTTGTAAACGACTTTGTTGAAAATGTAATCCAAGACAAAAGGGTTCAACCTTTTTTTGCCGTTACTGCAAATAATCCAAAACGAGTCAGACGATTTAAAAAATTACTTGCTCTGCAGATTTGTGAGGCTTCTGGAGGCACTTGTAAGTATTCTGGAAAGAGTATGAAAGAAGCTCACAAAAACATGAAAGTTCAAGAATCACACTTTAATATTTTGGTAGAACATTTAACAGAGGCCATGATTAAAAATGGTGTGGGCAAAAAGGAACAAAGCGAGGTCATAGCCTTGATTGCACCTATGAAAGAGGATATCGTGGAACCTTGGCCTGAGCTCAACAAGGAAGTTTCAGACAAAGCAAGTAGTAAACAATAACTGTGAATATAAAAAAACTTTTATACATTTTGTTGATTACATTTTTTTGGTCTATTGGGACGGGATCGACAGTTAGTTTTTCACTAATTGTTTCAACTGAAGATGGTAAAATTAAACTTAAAGACGCAGCTGTCACAATGGTGCCATTATTCAAACTCACTGAAACGAACTCAGTTAAGGCACACGAGATGAGCCAGAAAGACGAAGTTTTCATCCCAAAGGTTTTAACAGTAAAAACTGGTG
>CAZFYV010000386.1:0-3111 GCA_964523195.1 uncultured Pseudobdellovibrionaceae bacterium | reverse complement strand
TAAAAATTAGTAATTACAAACGCTTAGGTGTTTATCGAAAATAGGAGAATATGATGAAGGACTTTAAGATTAATACGCTGGATATGAAAAACGATTCGAAATCACTCATGGGAGCATTGGTGATAATTATGGGGGCGACTCTTTTTCTCCTCTCAATTTCTGAGCTCAAGGCCAATGAACTTAAGATAAGCAAGTCGCCAGGAATCTCTAATGATTTGTTTAAATCTAAAAACTGGAGTGATCTCGAAAAGAAAAATGTTCAAGTCATTAGTTCGTTCGTTCAAGATTTAATGATTGACCACAAGACAGATGAAGTTCTCTCTAAGTATGGAAACAGTTCCTATATTCAACACAATAGAAATATCCCTGATGGTATGGAGGGTATTACAAATTACATCAAAGAGTTCACTAAAGAATATCCAGAGTTTACCTATGATGTGAAAAGAATTGTAGCAGATGGAGATATGGTAATCTTCCACTCCCATGCAACTTTAAAAAAAGAGCATAGAGGTAATGATAAAAAAGGATTAAACATTACTGACATTTGGAGACTAGAGGATGGAAAGATTGTAGAGCATTGGGATTCGATACAAGCGATCGATGTTTCTATGCGAATATTCTCGCTTCTAAATGGCGGAAAGATAGAAAACTCAAATGGCGTTTTTTAACATAGGCTTACGCGACTTTATCTAGCTTTTTTTGAGGTGTTCTCTTTGCTCCGCAGGTAGGGCAAATTTCATCCTCACCAGATTTAGTTTGATCTTCATTTTCGAGATCTTTGATAGAAGTAAATCCAGAAGAGAGAATGGCTGCTGGAAGGGCAAAGAGCCCGACACCTATACAAGCAATTACGGCTCCAAGAAAGCGACCCAGGTTTGTTATCGGATAAACGTCTCCATAACCAACTGTAGTTAGTGTAGCCACAGCCCACCACATGGTTCTCGGTATACTCGAAAACTTTTCTGGTTGGGCGTCATGTTCTGCAAAGTACATTATACTGGCCGAAGCTGTAATAAGAACTAAACCAAACGAGAAAACAACGATGAGTTCTGGTTTTTTTTCTCTACCAACTTTGACTAGTGTTCGAATTGCCAAGCTGTATCTAGCAAGTTTTAATAAGCGAACGAGTCGGAATAATCTCATTGCACGAAGGACTCTCAAATCCATATCAATGAAGAGTGGTACGAGTGAGGGAAGAATTGCAATAAGATCAACGATAGCCATTGGGGTAAAGATATATTTGAGGCGACCAACATAGCGACCTTTAAAGCGTTCCACTGCCGTACAAGTCCATAATCGCAAGATGTACTCAATCGAGAAAACAACAATTGAGAAAGTATCAAAAATAAAAAATGCGGTTTCGTAGGCATCGTAGATTGACTGAACAGTTTCTAGAATAACTGCAACAACATTGAGAATAATCAAAGTCATAAGGGCCGTATTAAACATACGGTTGTACTTACTTCCATCTGGGCGATCCATTAATAGAAAGACCCGACCTTTTAATGTTGAAGCAATCTGTTCTCTCGTTGTCATATCAAGTACTTATCGACTTGATATGGCTTTAGTTTTACTAGACTATGGGCCTGGATTTGCGGAATTAACTCATGATTTGGGGTTCTATTTCTCAAATTTGACAACAATTATCATTAAGTCTGTCTCAGTTTTGGTAATGATTTCTTCCATTAGTTGCAGGGCTTTGTCTTGATTGAAGCTACCTGACCCAGCACCAATTATGGGAAAAGCAATAGATTCGAATTTTTGATTTTCTGCAAGTTTAAGTGCATGAGTCACCGAATCTTGAATAGATTCTTTTGATGCTCTCCAGAGCATATTTATTCCGGCAACATGGATAATCCCTTTGTAAGAAAGTTTTCCAGCCGAGGTTAGAACTGCATTTCCCAGGGGAATAGGTGAGTAGGGTAATTCCCTAAAAGGTTTGATCCCTGCCTTTCGTTTTATGGCTCCTGATACACCTTGTGGGAGCAGGAGCCACCAAGGAATAATGTTTCGATTCCAAGCATTAACTATGACATCAACGTCTTGTTCTAGTAAATCACCTGAAACTAATTGAAACTTTGCCACTTCACCTTCTTTTGCGTTCTTGTTTTTGTTAAGTGCGACGAAACGACCAAATCTGTATCATAGGTTTATCAATATATTTCGTCCATTTTGGGTTAAGTTCAGCGTGCTCTTTGTTTCCTAAAATATCTTCACTAAGTATTAGCTCTAAACCAGCGCTAGAAGCTTCAGTTCTAATTTCGTCCCCAGTATGAGCTGTACTTGAAAGCCAAATCTCCTCATTGTCTTCATTTTTGAAGTGGGCTAAAGATCCTGCCTCGGCCCTTAGGGGATGGATCTCAGAAAATAGTATTTCACCATTGGCATTTAATAGCTTGAAGACTTTTTTAAAAAACTGATCTAGGTCATCAATATGTTCAAGAACAAGACTCATCAAAATTCTGTCAAATTTATGAGTTCCAAAGTCGTGTTCAATAAAATTTGCATTTATAAACTCAACATTAGGAAGCTTTGACTTGGCTTTGCTGAGCATTCCTTCAGATATATCGATACCAGTAACCGTATTTGATTGGCTTTCGAGACGAACTGTATGCCGTCCAGTGCCGCATCCAATCTCCAAAACTTTTAAATTAGACCAATTTGCATACTTTGCGGGTAGGCTCATTTCGTCTATAGCTACTGTTGGATTAGGATAGCTATCGTAGCTCTCAGACCAGCGATCGTAGTTTTCTGAATTAATTTTTGAAGATGTCACGGATGCTCCTGTAATTTAGATTGAAATGGGTTGACCTAAACCCGATCTAAAGACACATAAAACGTGCCTACTTGTTTACCGGAGTTTTCTTTAAAATCAACATAGCGGCAGTCGGGCGCATTGCGGTCTACAAAATCTCTCCTTGCTTCTGAAGAACCTTTTTCATTTAACCAATAGGATTGAGTTATGACCGATCGGTGCCCTTTTGCTGAAATTCGCCAGTGAATATGTCGTCGGCGACCGGGATAAATTCCGGGAACAATGGATTCAAAAGAACAAGTGCCTTTACTACCTGTTTTTGCCATGCCTCTAAGACTGAGTTCATCTGCTTTGTA
>CAZFYV010000385.1:0-3127 GCA_964523195.1 uncultured Pseudobdellovibrionaceae bacterium | reverse complement strand
CTCTTGGTTGGAGTTCTAAAGACAATGCTTGGGGCACAACTTTGGTGGCTAGAACGACTGATTCCCAAAACAAACTTGATGAGCAGCAGGGTAAAACTCCAATTTATACGGAAGCTGATTTCCAAGTAAATTATAAAGCTGACTATGGAAAGTTCATGTTAGGCTTTACTAACTTGTTTGATACTCAGCCTGAGTTTGATGATTCATTGGGGTCGAAGTTTGACTCAACCCTCTATTCTCGATTTAGAGTGAGTTATTTCCAGTTTGAAACCTCATTCTAAAATACTCAATGAGGCCTAGGTTCCTAGGCCTTTTTTAATTTATACGTGACCAAGACAGAAGGAAATTGACCTCCTTATTTGATAGCTTATGATTAAAGCTTGTCATAGAGGCTTAACTGGCTATTGGGGAGTTATATTCATGAGACTGTTAATTCTATTGTGTTTTCTATTTGTTTCTGCAGGTTGTACTTCGGCGATGAAGAGACTTTGTGAGAATACCAACTGGTATGAACATGGAAAGCGTGTTGCTATGTCTGGTAAACGAATCAATGCCGATAACTTTATAAAGCAATGCGAAAAAGAAGAAGTGATTGTTGATTTCAGCCAAGTTGATTTAGGTTTTAAAGCAGGAATGGGAAAGTACTGTTTACCAGAAACTGTTTACCTTACAGGGAAGTCGGGTAAAGAATTTAATCCTGAATTATGTGATGGTAGTCCTATAGCTAAACTTAAAGCGAAACACAAAGAAGGTGTTGCAGTTTACTGTAAACCGGAAAATGCAAAAAGGCTTGGTTCGTCTGGAAAGGGTTACAGTAAGATTTGCCCTGATAGTTTAGAGTCTGCATTTATAAAGTCGTACAGTTTAGGGAGAATGAAATACCTTAGAGAATTGTCTAAGCAGAAAGAGAAAGAAATTAAATTAGCGAGAAGACAAGAGAGATCGTATCAGTCGGATTTAACTAAAAAGGAAAAGCAACTTTCTGGATTGCCTTTCGTATCTGAACCTAAAAAAGATAACAAAGGTAAAGTTATCAATCCATTGACCAATGAGCAGAGAGCAATTCTTGAGAAGAGAAAGGCTTTGTCAGCAGATATATCAAAGCTCGAAAAGAAAGTAGAGTCCTCTAGAAGAAAGCAATCGAGTTTGAGGCAACAAATATCTCAACATAAAGCAGAAGCTGTCGCTTTAAAGTCAGAGGCCAACGCTAAGTGAAGTTTTCAAATGAGTTTTTTGATAACAAGAAACTAATAGGAATCATTGGGGGAATGAGCTCTCAGGCCACCCTAAAGTATTATGAACTCATTAACTCCTATATCAATGCACAAAAAGGTGGTCATGAAATCGCGGAACTGGCGATGTACTCGGTCAACTTTGGGAATATCGAGCGATTTGTTGAAGTTAGTGACTGGGAAAGCGGCTACACCTACCTAAGAGATAAAGCTCTTCGATTGAAAGAAATCGAGTGCGACTTTTATCTAATGGTGTCGAATACCATGCATGTGGTTGCTGATCGATTGCAAGGAGATGTAGATCTTCCTCTCCTTCACATTGCTGATTCGGTGGCTGAGACTTTGGAAAATGAGTTTGTCAAAAATATCGGGATTCTTGGAACGATGCCTGTCATGAGTGAAGACTATTACAAAGGCTTTTATAAAGACCGTGGCTTCAATGTAGAGGTTCCTAGTCAGGATGATATGGAGATAGTAAATCGAATTATTTTTGAAGAGTTATGTCATGGTCTCGTCAAAGAAGATTCTAAGAAGGAACTATATCGAATAACTACTCAGTTTGTAGAAAAAGGGTGTAGAGGAGTGCTGTTGGCTTGCACAGAATTAGGTATGGCCATGGAGCAAAAAGACTACTCACAGATATCACTCTTCGATACTTTAGATATTCATGTTCGTAAAGCTGTAGAACTTTCTTTAAATTAGACTCTTCAAGTGCTTCTTAAAGTCATCACCACTTAAGTTGTCTCCATGGTGAAAAATAACTTTTTCGATATCTAGATCTAAGATTTTATTAATACTATTTTTGTAGGCTTTTTGATCTTTCGTCATCAGTTTTACAAAGCGACTTTGGATTAAACCATTGCCGCCAGCTACTAATTTGAGAACGATTTCAGAGCCCTTGTTTTTAAAAGTATTCATATTAAATGAGAGGTCTGTGATGATTAGAGTTTTTTCTGGCTTGTAGTAAAGAACCATTTCGTGAAGTTTTGGTATTCCGTCAATCGGAATTGCTGTAAAAATTGTTTCGTACTCAGAGGCAAATTCGTCCTGTGTTCCTAGGTGTTCCTGAAACTTAGGATTTTTTCGAAGTACTTCTAATGGGCCATAGTACTTGGCCTTAAAATCTTTGTATTTGTGCAAAAATATATGATGAAAAAGATTAGGAGCAAAAATGACCAAGTTATTTATAGTCTTTAGGTGTCTCGAAACTTGATCGCTTAACGGGCCTGCAGAAATAAGGAAGCCATTGTCATTGTGCTCTATAAGAATAGTCTTTGTTTGCATATGAATTCCAAGACCCATTTTTATATAGTGGTCATAGGAATAAATGCGATCGGATATCTTTTGAAACATGAAGATGATTCAAACACAAAAATTGCAAAAAGGGAATTGCTTCCCTTTTTGCAGTAGCAGATTTTGAAGGTATAAAAAAATGAATAAACTTCAAAGCGAACTAAAATCATAAAGGTCTATAGGTGGTCGGAGAAATGGGTAGTTATTCCCAACCTGACCTATGGTCCAAGATGACCCCGGTCAACTTTACATTAGGTATATATTTCAATAGATGTGCCAAGATTTTGGTGTCGAATTGGCCATTTTCCTCTGCGTCAAAGCAAAACTGGTTTGAACAGAGAAGATCATAAAGTCACCATTAACTTATGGATGATATTGAAAAAACATATTGGAAAAAGTGTAGCGCGTGTAAAACGGAGATTGGATACAGCTCGAAGTATTATGAGTGTAGTGTTTCAACCTGTAGAGGGAAAAGAACCGGATTAGTTTTTTGTTCTGTACCCTGCTGGGAAAGGCATCTGCCGACTGCTCGCCACA
The DNA here is from genome assembly GCA_964523195.1 of uncultured Pseudobdellovibrionaceae bacterium. GTDB lineage: Bacteria > Bdellovibrionota > Bdellovibrionia > Bdellovibrionales > JAGQZY01 > JAUHWN01. Next base: position 65 of record CAZFYV010000385.1, on the reverse strand, counting down.
AAGATGCGGGCGCGATCGAAGAGAAGGCGCCAAGCTTTCAGCAATATCAAACTGAGCAGAAAGGG
>CAZFYV010000384.1:1757-3134 GCA_964523195.1 uncultured Pseudobdellovibrionaceae bacterium | reverse complement strand
CCATTAAAAACATGAAAGCTCTGTCTTTCGGTAGGGCCAGCTAGAATGGTCACCGGTTCGCCTTGGAGCTTTCCCTGTAAATCTATAAACTGAATCATTCCTTCAGCGCTGATTGTTGCGCACCTGTCACCATTAAAGTCCATAACATGGTGGAATTGAAAATCTATGACCTTATTTCCTTCTTTGTCCACAAAGCCGAACTGACCATTTTTTTGTGCTGCACTTAATCCACTTCGCAACTCACCTAGATCTTCAAATTGTGGCGCAAAATCCCAGTCACCCTGCTCATTGACACCACCCCATTTTTCACCAACCCTACAGGCAGCTTGTCCCTCAGAAAAACTCCGTGCTTCATCATATTTAGCTTCCAGAACAACTTTTCCTGTTTTCATATCTAGCAAGCCTTGCTTGCCACCCACAGAAAAGGGAGTGGTTTCTAGGTAGGAATAACATCGATCGATTTTATCAAACTGAGGTTCGAGTACAATATTACCCTCTTGATCGATGAGACCCCATTTATCTGTTTGCCTAAAAGGTGTCGTAGAATTTTCGAAGGGAAGAATCTCGTGAATTGTTAATCTTATACTCTCAGGAAATCCATCAGGAAAGTCATAATCGGGCAAATATCCGTGAAATCCTTTATCAGAAGCAATTCGATCTACGTCATCAAAATTGTCAATTTCACAAGGCACTATAACCTTACCCACTGGTGAGACTAATCCGTAGGATTCGCCCTTCCTTAGGTAAACATGACCTGAGGCCGTTGCAAATGAATAGTCCAAATCACCGATCTCATCATATTCACAAGGTAGAAGTAACTCGCCACTTTTAAGGATGACTCCAAACTTATCACCGACACTCACCCTACCTATCTCGCCAAAGAAGGCATTAGCAGACTGAAATTTAGGCTCGATAACTATCTCACCATTAGGATTTGCATAACCCCACAGTTCGCCTTTTCGATAAGGAATAAGCTCTGGAATAACTTGTCGCTCGAACTTTGACATGAACGCCCCCTAGTGACTACAGCCAATATTCTACTTTTATTGAGAGCTTTTGATAGTCTTAACAGGCTATGCCGAAGCCGTTTCATATTGAGACAGAGACAATTACTGTTAAACAGTTGCTTACTAGACACTAACACCACTTCCCTCAAGTCCAACTCCATGCTTTTAAAGCTAATCAATTTTGGTCTAGCATTTGAATTACATATCAGTAGTAGAGGGTGCAAAAATCAATTTTTGCTTAAGAGGTGGTGTATATGTCTATTTTATTTAGAATCCTTGTTTTAATACTTTTTTCAATTCAAGCACAAGCAAGACTTAGCGAAGGAGCTCACCCGTCCCGGGATACAATACCCAAAGATCAAACTCAAAC
>CAZFYV010000384.1:0-1657 GCA_964523195.1 uncultured Pseudobdellovibrionaceae bacterium | reverse complement strand
ATGGGCAGATTTTAATTTGCCCATTTCATATGTGAACAAGAGGTATTTTATTAACTATTCAATATGGTACACAAAGACATAAGTCTCACCTTAGTACTTTAGTTTTGGGGTATTTTGTCGAAAGTAATAATTGAATGGAAATACTCATCAAAACGACCTTCATCATTATTCTTAGCTTCTCGTTGGTAAATTTACTTTTCAATTTCGTCAGCTATCTGAGTTCGAAACAACGAGATCAATTGTATCTTTCGTTCTTCTGGGGAACATTGATCGTAAATTTCATGATTCAGGCAGCGGTTCAATCTGGAGAGAACAAAATTATCGCTGCATTTGCCTTTTCGTTGATACCGGTAACCTTCCTCTGCATGAGTCTGTACACATTTCTTGAAAAATCAATTAATCCACTCAAACCAATTTTTATTGGTGTCGGGAGTGTCATTCTAACATTTTCTCTAATTATCTTCGAACTAGAGTCATTTGCCGTTAAGGCGATTCCCTTGTCGTTTGCTTTAGCTATTATTCTGGTGTCGACGGGTATCTCGTTACTAAAAGAGTCTAGTGGACGCCCTCTTTTAAAAGTCGCTAGTGTAGTACTCTTTTTATTTGCAATTCATGGTTTCAACTTTGCTTTTTTTCGGAATGACCCTTCAACCCAAATCTGGGGATGGCTGACTTCTTACGCGCTCTATCAAATCCTCGCGGCTCTACTTCCAGCGATTGCGCTAGTTGAATACAATCGACTCGAAAAAGACCGCCTCCAAAATATAATTTCGGATCGAACTAGAGCACTCGAAAAAGCCAACGCTGAGCTCGGATCATTGTTAGGATTTAAAGAATTTCTCTTTAAAACACTTTCTCACGACATAGCAACGCCTCTGATGATAGCAGTCAATAGCACAAAAAGAATTCAGCTCGAAGAGGATCATCCAAACTCAAAAAATCAGCTCTGGATTTCTAGATCTCAAGTCGCACTTGAAAAGATCACAGACATCGTTCAAGACTTGAGAAGCCTAGAGAGTCATCAACCCAATGTTAGCTCCATCATGCTCAGAGAGTGTTTTGAAAAAATAGAACTTGAGTTCGAATACCTGCTTAAAGAAAAAAACATCGACTTAGTCGTTCACCCTTCTGTTGAGAAGGCAGTGGTCGAAGTTCATCGGTCAACATTTGTAAATTCTGTCCTTTCTAATGTGGTTAGAAACGCCATAAAGTTTAGCCAGGAAAGCAGTCAAATTGATTGTTACGTCTTGTCTATGGAAGACTCTGACAAAATTAAACTGGTTGTAAAAGACTACGGAGTAGGAATCCCTGACTCAATTCTAACCCAAATCTTTTCCTTTTCAGAAGATACGAGTCGTCAAGGAACATCGGGTGAATCCGGCACTGGTTGGGGCCTTCCCATCGCAAAAACGGTTCTTGAAAGCTACAACGGTGATATAAAAATTATCAGTAAAGAAGCAAAAAACGGCAACAACGGCCAAACAGAAGTTCATCTAATATTAACAGGATCAATCATAGACCCTACTAATTTTGAATACAGCGATGATTTTAAAACCGGATAGTACCGACAATTTTTGCATAAAGAACAACTAAACAATTTCCTAATGATTCTTTAACTCATCAAATCTTAAATTGATTTCAAGCTCCTGGACACTAT
>CAZFYV010000383.1:0-3137 GCA_964523195.1 uncultured Pseudobdellovibrionaceae bacterium | reverse complement strand
ATTAACAACCCAAATATTTTTAGTGCATACCTTTCCACGGAATTGGTTCGTGAATCGGGTCCCTTTTTTAGTTGCAGAGATCAACTGAAATGGAGTAGAGAGTTGGGTTTTAATTATTTTGGTAATTTAATGGCTATTATTTTCTTGGTAGCTTCGTTTTCATTTTCACCAGCCGAAGTTCAATTGACCTCCGAGATGAGTAAAGAGAGATTTAAGCATGAGTTATCAAAAGCTCTAGTCGTCGAAGAGCAAACCAGAAACTATGCTATGGAGAGATTGTCGACATTGAACATTAGTAAAGCTCAAAAGTGGAAGGCGATTAAAATATTTAGCTCCTATCAATGTCGCATGAATAAGCTATGGGTGATTATTTCTGATCGATTAAAGGCCTTTTCAAATTGTGACCCTGTTGGGGGACTTGCCGAATTTAACGGTAAAAATTTAAGGAAGATTTTTAGCAAAGAAGTTTTAGACCTTATCGAAGCTTATTTAGACCTTGTAGATCCACTGGTGGATAATGTGGAAACCCTTGCTGATACCTATTTTGCACGTCAACGCAAGCGAACTTGAAGAGCATTGTTTTCAAATTTGGGAGAGAGTTTATGAAAAAGTACCTAGGCGTGCTGGTATTGCTATTGTCATTCAATGTTTACTCTTACGATACAACCTTAGCTGAACGAAAGATGATGATTCAAAAGGATCTTCTTAATGAACTGAAGGAAGTCTATGTCGGTTTTAATAAAGTGTTAGTAGAAATTGGACCTGGCCTAAGTGAGGTTGAGTATATTTCAATTCAAGTTGAATACAATAAGCTAATAGAGCGAGTTAATAAAATTAAAAAAGAAGCAGATATTGAAGGACGATATTTATTAACAATTTCGACTAAGGATGGATTTGCATCGACAGATGTTGATTCGGTGTTAGAAGAAAAGGGGTATATTCCATTTGAGTCTTTGAAAGAAACGATGGCAGTCGAAATAGTTTCCTGTGTAGAAGAGGCTTTGAACGAGATGAGTGAAAAAATTGAGTATGCAAGATCCATTGCAGATGTGATTAAACTAGAGGGTCTTGATCGAATATCTGTAAAAGAAGCAACTCAAATGAGTAATAGTCCAAAGTTTGTAGAAATTAGACTTAAAGAGAAGATTCTGAAAGCTTATTTCTCTTATATGGCTTGTAAGCAAAATGTCTATCAAGAAAATGAAGTGCCTCATCAAGCATATTGGTTTACCTATAAACTTATGAAGAGAACTGAATCTAAGTTTGAAACCGTAAATAAGATTCTAAGTAAGATGGACCATATTAAGTTGGCGGGTTCTGACTCTGAGTTTAATGAAATTTTCCCACCATCGATTTCTCCTTTAGCCAAGGTAGTTGAGCTCGAAGAGGAGTGGCAGAATAAAGCTTCGGGAAGGCATTTAAATATGATCTCAAAAATTGAGAGCTGTTTAAATGAGGTTGTAAATGTGGCGAGTAAAGTCGAAGAGGAGCTAAAATCTATAAAAAGGCTTCCCGCTACGGCAGAGTTAGAGGTTCAGAAATCGCCCATCAATAATTAGCTTTCTCGGTAAAGCAAAATAGTCATCATCTCGATTAATTAGAGGTTGGTTAAGTATCTAATATTACTAGTGAAAATGCCTAACTGAATATCTCTTTCAAGTGCCTAGAATCGTTGTCATTTGGCTTTCATTCGGCTATGCTGCCTTCACAATTTTGGGGAGGCAAAAAGATGACCACAGATCTCGCTAATATCGAGCGCGAAGAAATGGATTGTGACGTTCTAATCGTAGGGGGCGGAAGCGCAGGGCTTTCAGCAGCCTATCACCTACAAAACCAGATCAATAAACACAATGAAGATGTAGCTTCGGGGGCAAAGCAAGGCGCTGCCATTGATGAGCCAATGATTGTTGTTTTAGAAAAAGGATCTGAAGTTGGAGCTCATAGTTTAAGTGGTGCGGTGATGAACCCATCTGCCATTCGCGAGATGATGCCTGACTATAAAGAAAAAGGTTTTCCGATTGAAGCTGATGCCACTTACGATGCGGTTTATTACCTCACAAAACAAATGGCTATTAAAGCTCCGATCACTCCGCCTCCTTTCCACAATATCGGAAACCACATCGTTTCAATTTCTAAAGTGAATCGTTGGCTAGGTGAGCAAGCTGAAGCCCTTGGTGTAAATATCTTCCCTGGTTTTCCAGCGGTTGAATGTTTATATGGAGATAATGGTGAGGTTATTGGTGTGAGAACCGGTGATCGCGGTCTTGATAAAGACGGAAAACCAAAAGACAACTTCGAACCGGGCATGATTATAAAGTCTAAAGTTACAATCTTTGCCGATGGTACCAACTCGCCTCTTTTTAAGCGCGTTGAAGAAAAACTAGGTCTTCGCGAAGGAAAGCATCCAAAAGCTTTTGAGCTCGGATGTAAAGAGATCATTCAAATGCCAGAAGGCACGGTAGAGCCTGGTCAAGTAATTCACACTGCTGGCTTTCCTTTGGATAAATCCATCGGTGGATCTTGGATCTACACTATGCCTAATGATCAAATCAGTATCGGAATAGTTGCTTACCTTGATACGGAAGATCCTTTGTTAGATGTTCACCGTGAACTTCAAAAGTGGAAGGCTCACCCGTTTATGCAGAAAATGCTAAAAGGTGGAAAGGTTATTGCCTACGGTGGAAAAACTCTTCCAGCTGGTGGTTGGTATTCAATGCCAAAGCTTTACCACTCAGGGATGTTAGTTGCTGGTGATGCGGCATCGATGGTTGATGTGAAAAAACTAAAAGGAATTCACTTGGCCATGAAGGGCGGAATGCTGGCTGCAGAAAGTGCTCTTGAAGCAATGATTGCGGATGACTTTTCTGAAGGCCAATTGAAATCCTACGAAGAAAAGGTTCACGGTAGTTTTATTAAAACTGAGTTATGGAAAGTTCGAAATTTTCACCAGACTTTGAGTAAAGGTCTTTTTGCTTCAATACCTGAAATAGCGATTCAGGAGCTGACTGGAGGCTGGAGTTTTGGAGAAAGAGTTCCGCTTAAGCACAATGATTACGAGCTCACAGAGCCTGTTGTGGATGTCTGGGGCCCAAAGGCCATGGAGCATGAAGATAACCAGCTTCCAAAGCCAGACAACG
>CAZFYV010000382.1:0-3162 GCA_964523195.1 uncultured Pseudobdellovibrionaceae bacterium | reverse complement strand
CCTACCCAGCGGCTCAAGTTCCTATAGAGGCTCTCAATAGTGGAGCCTCAGTGTTTGAGTTTAATTTAGAAGAGACTGCTCTTACTTCCTATATGAGCCAAAGTGTTTTTGGACCTAGCGGAGAAACTCTACCGAAATTGATTGAAATTCTGAAGAAGCTTTAGCTCTTGATACTTTGAACGGACTTTTTTAGGAACTGAACACCATATTGACTATCTTTGTGCCATATCACACGACCAAAAAAGTGGTGATTCTTTTGGGATTTTTCAGCTAAGGCCGTTGGGACATCGAACTCCAACAGCTCTCCCTCTGAAAAGTCTTTTGTGGAAGTCATACAAAGACCTTTTGCATTCAAATCCACAATCTCGATTGAAGACCATTCATCCTTTTCAAAAGACTTTACTTTTCCGACGACATTGACCGAAATATTTTTTGATTTAGACGACGCTGACATAACAATACCCACTACGATGATATGGGGTTTAGATGGTTACAGCTACGATAAAGAATATTTGTCACCAGAATCTATTCAAAGCGATTGAAAATTACAGTTTGTACTTATTGTTAAGCCTAAAATACGAATGATTCTGTTTTAACTGGGAAACTTTACCCCAGTTTACTTAAACAACTCTTTTTCCATCTTTTGCATGGACTTTAGGCGGTCACTCAACAACTGCTTTAATGCATTACGAAGATAGGGCTCTAGATCCTCATCTGTGCTACCCGTATTCGAAACGATCTGATCATAAATGTATTTAGTTTCCTCTGTAACAGCCAAGGTGATCTTACACTCGCTCAAATAATCGTCGATCAAGTCCCTCACTAGTCCACTGACATTTAGCCCCTGATCAGCAAGCCGATCATGCTGATCCTGCCTTAGTAGCAAGCTTATCCTCTTCATCGATTCCATATTTACCTCAATAATTTCAAGCACTTAATTTACGAATATGCATTCTATATCAATTTGTATGTATTCAATAATATACTTGCATACTCTGTCATATGGTTATATACTACTACGTATTGAATGATATTTTCAAAGGATAAATTAGAATGAATAATTATCAGAACCAAGAGATTATTGACGTCACCCCAGAAAACCCTAAATGGGTGAGATCTAAAGATGGTCTTATAGCTGGAGTCTGCCAAGGCCTCGCAGAGTCGTTCTCAATAGAAGTTTGGTTGCTAAGAGCGATCTTAATCGCATCAGTCCTCTTTTTTGGCAGCGGATTTCTCATCTATCTTGTTCTCGCCTTTACTCTTCCCCGAATAGACAAATACAAAGAAGCCCAAGATCGTATCTTACTGGGAGTCTGTGGGCGAATCACCAGGCGTACAGGCACAGAAATTGGTTTAGTGAGATCACTATGCGTTGGACTAGGGTTTCTTTCCCTGGGTGCGACGGCTGTTGGATATATCGTGCTTTACTTTTTAATGCCCGATTCAAGACATATTCCAATTCCAGTCAAAGTGAACCATGATCATGGACACAATAGACGCTACTAAGTGGACGAATTATTCGCCTCCATGTTAGAATTTAAACATTAGATTTCACGAGTGAGTCCTCTCACTCGTGAATTTGTTTTGTATTCTATAAAAATCGCGAGGTGCCATTTTGATGATTTTTTGTACTTCTAAATATTCTTATCTTCGCGATGAAATCTGCTCCCTAACAGGAATTGCCCCTGGACAACTTGAAGCTAAAACATTTCCCGACGGCGAACGTTACCGTCGCATCACTCAATCGGTCGTAGGAAAAGAAGTTATTATCGTTGGAGGAAGTGTAGACGACAGCGAAACCTTGGAAATCTATGACTTGGCCTGCGCACTTGTAAAATATGGAGCCCATACGATCACCTTAATGATTCCCTACTTTGGCTACTCCACAATGGAGAGAGAAGTTCTTCAGGGCGAAGTCCTTCCAGCAAAAACTCGTGCTCGATTGTTTTCTGTCATTCCGATGGCACCTGGAGGCAATAGAGTTGTCCTTTTAGATATTCACGCTCCAGGACTCCCCCATTACTTTGAAGGCAATGTAAGAGTCAGAGCACTGGATAGCCACGATCTCTTGGTTGAGTCCATGAAGTATTTTGGTGATGAGGATTTTGTGATTGCTTGCACAGATTCTGGACGAGCTAAAACTGTTGAACGCTTAGCTGAGAGCCTTGGAGTTTCTGCGGTTTTTGTTTTTAAAAAACGAATCGATGGACAAAACACCGAGGTCAAGGCTGTGGCCGGTGAAGTTAAAAATAAAAATGTGGTTCTTTACGACGATATGATTCGTTCAGGTAGTTCACTCATCGAGGCCGCCAAACAGCTCAAAGACTTCGGAGCACTCAAGATTACAGCTCTTGCAACCCACGGATTGTTTCCTGGCAATGCCACCGAAAAGCTAAAGAACGCTGGAGTCTTCCATAAGATCTATGTGACAAACTCCCATTGCCGCGTAAACGAGCTCACTGAAGCGGATGGCATTGAGGTTATAAGTGTCGCTCCAATGCTTTCTAAGGCTCTCAGAGAACTTCAAACAATTACGTAAGGGCTTAATTAGATAAAGCTCACTCTCCTTCTTTGAAACAACTGAATGCGATTCTCAGTTTCAATTTTTTCCCTTGTGTTAATGGATGTTTGGCAAATAATCGGATTTTTCATTCAGAAAAAACTTGTGCTCTTGTCAGAATTTGTTTAAAAAGATTTGAACTCTAGATGAAAACTAATTGAATTTACCCCGTAATTAAGGAGTGTTCAAATGAACTCGAATAATAGTCGTAGATCTTTTCTTAAAAAGTCATTGCTCGCTGTTGGAGCAACTCCATTCGCGGCTCAACTTTTAACCTCCAAAGCATTTGCAGATGGTCATGGAAAGAAGAAGTACGTTCTGCTTGAAGAAAGTGATCCTCAAGGTAAAGCACTTGGATATTACAAAGACGCAACAAAAGTCGATACCAAGAAATTTTCAAAGCGTGCTACTCCAGCTGCAAAAAAAGACCAGTGGTGTGACACTTGCCAACTCTACAAAAAAGTTGGAGAAGAAGGTGGAAAAGAAATTGGAACATGTACTCTGTTTATGGCTCCAAAACTTCGCCCCGTATGCGCAAAAGGCTGGTGTAACTCATGGGTAAAGCAAGCCTCAGTCACTATTTCAGTCAGTGAACAAAAAAC
>CAZFYV010000381.1:0-3176 GCA_964523195.1 uncultured Pseudobdellovibrionaceae bacterium | reverse complement strand
ACAGTTGGCTGAGTCCCTCAGAAATCATGATAAATTTCACCTATTTGAGAACACCAACGCAAGAGACTACTCCCATGAGCTGATTTTGGATTCAAATTTTGGTCAAAAATTTGATCTGCTGGTTTGTGATCTCTCGTTTATATCTCTAGATAAAGTCCTGTCCCATTCGGTTCCGCTGATTAAGGATGGTGGGGAGTTTTTATGCTTGGTGAAGCCCCAGTTCGAATTGACACCAAGTGATCTTAACCGCAAGGGCCTTGTCAAAGATGTAAAAAAGTTGGATGAAGTGAGAGAGAAGGTGACGCAATTGTTCCACTCTTGTAAGCTAAGCGTCAAAGACTATTTTGAGAGTTCTATCGAAGGAACTGATGGAAATAAGGAGTTTTTTATCTATGCGATTAAATAGGCAAAAAAAGACCCTGGCATTACTTCTTAGCCTTGTTTTTATAGTTGGTTGTCAAACTGGCTCTTTAAAAACGAGGGATCAAATTGAAAAGGAAAAAACCAATCCCTATTCCAGCGGAACTCCACTGGTTATTGATACACAACCTGAAGATCCTGGTACTACCGCTCCAATTGAAGATAAAGAGCCCCCAAAGGTAGGGGTCATTCTATCTGGTGGTGGAATGAAATCATTTGCCCATATCGGAGTTCTCAAATCATTTGTCGCTGCAAAAGTTCCAATCCATCACATCGTTGGTTTGGAGTGGGGTGCTGTTCCTGCTGCCCTTTATAGTTTGCAAGGTCAAGTTCACGACGTTGAATGGAAGATGTTTCGACTTAAAGAAGAGGAACTTCCATCCAAAGGATTCTTTGCTTCCAAAGTCGAAGCTGACTCAATAGGAAAACTAGATAACTTTTTAAACACGGCTTTTGGCGCAGAAGTTTCTGAAAGAGCCAAAGTTTCTTTTTCGTGTCCCACTTATAGCATTAAAAAGAAGAGGTTATACTGGCAGAGAAAAGGGGATTTTAAAGACATCATTAAACGCTGTCTTCCCTATCCTCCGTTTTTCAAAGATACCCAAGGGTTTATTGCCGATCCATTTGCATTGAGCGATGCCGTTGCTCACCTTAAAGCCCGCGGATCTGAAATCATTATCTTTGTAAATGTCGCTGAATACGGTACAATCATAGACAGTAAACGACGCAAGAATTATCTTGTTGAATATTTACTTTGGAATGAAGTTCGTCGCCAGACTGGTGGCAAGCAAAAGGGAATTGACTATATCATCTCAGTCGACACCGCAAAAAAGTCCCTTTTCGATCTTTCTAATAAAAGACAATTAGTTCGAGACGGACAAAGAGCTGCATTTGATAAGCTAATGAAAATTGGCGATCGTTACGAGTTTTAAGGAGAATCATGAGAAAGCCTAGTGTAGACGTAAGTGTATTTAAAGAACGACGAGACAAACTCAAGGATATTGCTCCGGGGTGTGCGTTTTTACTTCCGGCTGCTGAAGAGTTGCATTGGTTACCTTATCGCCAAGAAAGCAATATGTATTACCTTACCGGTTATGATGAGCCGGGATCAGTTGCTCTAATTAGACCAGGCATGGACCCAGAGTTTACTATGTTTGTTCTTCCTAAAGATCCGGCCATGGAAATTTGGGACGGTTATCGTTACGGTCAGAAAGGTGTTGTCGACGAGTTTGGAGCAGATAAAGGAGCTCTTGTTTCTGAATTTGAAAAAGATGCTGTCGACTTATTAATCGATTGCGACAAATTATATTTTGCTTTCGGACAAAATGCTGAAATGGATCGAATGGTTAAGAACCTTCTCGATACAACTATGCGTGCTCGTGGAAGAACCGGTAAAACGAGAATTCCAATTTTTGATCCAAACGATGTTCTTGGCGAAATGAGAGTCGTTAAATCTGAATACGAACAGAACTGTTTGCGTGAATCCTGTGAGTTGACTGCTCAAGCCCATATTGATGCCATGAAATTTACCGAGCCTGGTGTAACAGAGAGACAGGTTTTGGGCGTGCTTATGAAGCGCTTCTATGGTGAAAATGCACTCCGAGAGGGTTACCATTCAATAGTTGCGAGTGGAGCCAACGCTTGTACCTTGCACTATAGATTTAACGATGCTGTCTGCAACAAAGGTGATTTATTGTTGATTGATGCAGGGGCAGAGAAGAACTACTACACCGCTGATATTACGAGAACTTTTCCTGTTGATGGAACTTATACGGGTCCTCAAAAAGAGATTTATGAAGCTGTTTTAAAAACTCAAAAAGCTCTTATTGATAATCTTAAAGTTGGAATGCCTTATACCGAAATTCAGAATCAAGCGATCGATGGGCTTACAGAGTCTTTGATTGATCTAGGATTGTTAAAAGGCTCTAAGCTTGAATTGATTGAGTCAGGTGCTTTTAGAAAGTACTACCCTCACAATATAGGTCACTTTTTGGGTATGGATGTTCATGATGTAGGCCTTTATATGAAAGGATCAGAGTCACGACCTCTCGAGGCTGGGATGGCGTTCACGATTGAGCCTGGAATTTATGTGCCGGTCGATGACAAGAGCGCTCCTGAAGAGTTCAGAGGTATTGGTGTTCGTATTGAAGACGATATCTTGCTTACTGAATCTGGTGCAGAAGTGATGACAAAATCAGTACCTAAAGAAGTGAGCGAAGTAGAAGCAACCTGTAAGTCTTAATTTCTAAATTCGTGTTTGATGAAGCCGTAGCTATCGGCTTCATTTTGTAACTCCATCTCAGATTCGTAAAGCCGATCTGTCGGTGTAGACGTCTTGTAAGCTAGAGCTTTTCCCTCAGAAGCCCGGAGTAAAAAGGTGTCTCCTCTAGTATTTCCTGCGCAAAACATTGGGGCCCTTTGGGTTTTTTCTAACAGTGCTTCCGCTTTTCCCTCTCTCCATGTAATAGGAGGATCCTCTCTATCGGTAACAACCCCGTTTTCTATGTGAGTTTTTACTCCCAGAACGTGATCGTGATCTAGTCCCAAGAGTTCCCCTCCGGGTTCTACGGCCCACTTTATAGAGGCTGTTACGATATAGATTTCAAAATCTAGTTTTTTAAGCTTCTCAATAATTTCTACTGTGGTCTTGAAGAATTTGGGTGGATTTTGCTCCATTGCCTCTTTGGCCCAAGCTCTGACCTGCGAGATATCTTGCCCTTGATTAATCTGTGCAAGCCAGAGGTAGGCGCTGGGAG
>CAZFYV010000380.1:0-3187 GCA_964523195.1 uncultured Pseudobdellovibrionaceae bacterium | reverse complement strand
TCTTCCGCCTTTGATAGACGATGAAAACCTTGAGCTTGAAGTTGAAGAAGCCATCAAAGCTGTTTCAAGCTCTGCAACATTGTAGTTCACTCGATTTGACTTTAGTGCACCAATTAGAAGTCCCATAGCACCCGCAACAACCGGACTTGCCATAGAAGTTCCGCTTAAGCGAGCGTAAGGGGCTCCTGAAGACAAACTTGCAGGGATTGTCGACAACAAGCCTTCAAAGGGCTCTCTTCTCGATTGAGTCGACCCAGGGCCAGCGATTTCAACTCTCGATGAACTGTAATTTGAAAACGTCGAAAGAGACGTTGTATCCGTATCGTATGAACCAACAGATACAAGTCCTTGAATATCTTTTGCATAACCCGCTGGTGAGAAGAAGTTTTCATCATCGAGTGGCAAGCCGTTGTTACCAGCCGCCGCTACAACAAAAACACCTGCTCTTACAGCTTCTTTCACAGCAGACTCTAAAAGGCTACTTGCTGCCGGGGCTCCAAGAGACATATTTACAATATCGGCACCATTCTGAACGGCGTATCTCACACCATTAGCCACATCAGCGATATTTCCAGAACCATTCGCTCCAAGAGCTTTGATGGCCATGATTCTTGACCACTGACCCATGACTCCTGAACCACCAAGTCCATTTTTGTAGGTCGCAGCAGCCAAACCTGCTACATGGGTTCCATGACCAGAGTCATCCATTGGGTCATCGTCATTATTAGCTAGGTCAGTACCGTAACGGCCATTGGAATCTGTCCACATCTGAAAACTTAGATCTTCATGAGTGTAGTCGACTCCAGTATCAACGATGGCGATAACTACAAACTCACTAATTAAGTCGCCGCCTATGATATTTGTCATGGCTCTCTCAAAACCAATTGAATCTAAATGACGTTGGCGACCAATTGAAGGGTCTGGATCACCTGGTGCTTGAGCAATAACATCTCCTGCAAATTTTTGAATATATTGTTGCTCAGAAACAACCTCGATACATGGATCTTCATCGATCACATCTTGTAGCTCATCAATAGATAAATCTGCAGTGGTTTCAAAAACGATACTTTCATATCTCAAGTCTTTAAGTAGCTCATTTCCATTGGCAGCAAGATCCATACTTAGTGAATCCCTATCCATAGATGCTACACACTCTTTATCGATGGTACCTACAAGTTCTGTCTTAGCTGGAATTATCATCGAGTTTAAAATATTTGCTTTCGCAGAAACACTCATCGCCGAAACTGAACTCTTTAATGCAGCTAAACCAGCGGCATTGGCTTTCGAGAAGGCTTGATTATTTTCAGATAAATAAGTGACGTTAAGACGCAATTTTGATGCATAGCTCTCAGCGCTTTGAGCCTTCAAACTCGCTGCAGAGGAACAATACACAGATGAAAGCGTAGCAACAGAAAACTCATCTTTGAGTTTCATCTCTGAACACGCTGATATGGCCATCATTAATAAGCCATATAGTGATAATTTATAGATTGTAGCCCCTGTGCTTTGTCTCATTTTGAGATTTTCCTCTCATGTCGTATACCCCACTTAGTTCAACAAAAGTGCCACTCCAAATCTCACTGAGGCCCCTATCACTGTCTAAGGATTAGTGAGTGATGAATTTGTTTATAGACACTGGTAAACCAATGAAATTTTTTGAGATTTTTTATTTTGAGAATTTCATATTAAGGACTTGATCGAGGTCTAGTTGATCTCATCATGAGTTGATCCGATATCTAATTATGGAACAAAAGATGAAAGCAAAGATGATGGTTTCTGGAACCATAGCAATTGCAGCTATGCTCTTCTTCTATGGAATTAAAAAGGACTTCATCCAAAAAGACCTCATTCCTAAAAACAATCAGCAGACGGTCTCTCAAAATCAAAACTTTTCAAACAACTCGAAGGCCAATCGAAGGCCCTCTAGTAAACCGCCCACCTCAGTTCTAGAAAGTAAAAATCCAAAAGAGATCCTCACCTTACTTGGAGCTAAAAACTCTATTATTCACAATCATAAGAATGGTACTTTTAAGCGCTTAGATCTCAGACTTGATTACTCCAATAATGGTCTTGCACCGACGATCAATCAACTCTCAACCCGAGTTCTACCGCTTCTCAACTTGCAAAAGCAGAGTTCATTCCAAATTAGAAATGCAGACTCATCTTCTGTTTATCTAGACCATTATTTTGGTGGATTGAAAGTCAAAAACAGTAGTATTGAAATTCAGTTTGCTAGTGAGAAAACACTCATTCTAAGTATTCTTAATCGGACGAAAATAGTAGATCCAAATCTACTCGCAAAAGAGATCAAATCGTCCATCGAGGCTCGCAAAAAAATCAGTTCTTTAATCGGCTCCAGGCAGGATCAAATAAGAGAACTGACTGGGCCATATATCGAACAAAGTCCAACTAACGGAGCCTGGACGGTGGTATGGACTTTCAAACGCGGTAAAAGCTCACAAACTCTCAAATTTAATGCTCTTTCGGAAAAACTTATAAGATGAATATAAGGACAACCGGACCAGCAAAATGCTCAAGTTTGAGACATTGAACTCCGATAAAAATAAAGCGAGAAACTTATTCGGAGAGTGATGAAAAAGCGGATTCCCTATCTTATTTTTATATCTTTTTTTCTACCTCTTGTGATTGTAGCAACTTGTTCCCGTGGTCCCAATAATAAGTTTGAGCGAGAAGTAGCATCGACTCTAGATGACGACGTCTACCAACCTCAGAAGGGATTTAAGCTCAGTCAAAAATTCACTCTTTCAAAACTACAAATCAACATCAACAGACTGAGTTTAGAAAGTCCTCAATTCAAAGAAATGAATTCAGAACTAGACACCCAAGACTTTAAGATCAATGCCGATCAAATGGAGAAGATCAATCTCCCAAAAGATACAGAACTTATTGCTCTAGTAGACAATGAGTGCCTAGATCAAGCACGACTCGATTTCGTAGACGACGGGTTGATGAGTGCATCCATATCAAACTCTGATAACAGAGTTAAAGGCCTAAAAGTTCAAGTTGTAGCATTTGCAACAAATGAACAGATGTCTATGGGAAAACTCTCTGATGAAATCGAAAGTGATAATTGCATAATCGGTGTTAGTGAAAACGGAACTGTTAGCATTAATCAAGTTAATGATCCAGAATTCGCTAACCAAAACCATCTATCGCAAATAAATCT
>CAZFYV010000379.1:0-3190 GCA_964523195.1 uncultured Pseudobdellovibrionaceae bacterium | reverse complement strand
AGGTGGATTGGAGTCCCTGCCATGGTTTTTCCCTGATTTTTTAATTCAGGTGAATACTTAAAGAAAATGCTATTCGGTAAGTAATGATCAACAACTCTTACGAATTCTGTGACACCTTGGTCAATACCCCCTATTTGCGTCCAGATTTCTCTGACCACGTAATCCACGACTCCCTCCATGGGAGCTAGGATAATTTCGGGGTTTCGGAGTTGTTTAGGGGGTAGCATACTCTAATTACTTGTCTGCCAGTTTACATACAGTATCAAACTCAAGTTTCTTTAGGGGCTGTATTGAGAGACGTTGGCCCCGTTTTAAAAGTAGCATGTCTTTGAGCTTTTTTTGATCTCTTAGCTCACTAAGTGCCACAACTTCATTAAACATCTCCGAGAATTCAACTTCCACGCAAATCCAGCGAGGGTCATCCGGATTGGATTTAGGGTCATAATATTCACTTTTTTTATCAAACTGGGTGGGGTCGACGACCTTAGTTTTCGAGATCTTAGCAACGCCTGCAGCTCCTGGGGGCTTCGCGTTGCTGTGATAGAAGAGTACATAATCTCCTACTTTCATATCATCCCGCATGAAATTTCTTGCTTGGTAGTTCCTTACTCCGTCCCAAACCTCTCGTTTCTTGGCCTTCAGGTCCTCAATTGAGAAGACATCGGGTTCAGATTTCATAAGCCAATAGGATTGTGCCATATATGTTCTCCAGATTTTCTGTCTTGCGATGATGCATGATGTATATCCACAATTTTGTGACTTTTCAATGGTGAGTTTAAACCCTCAAAAACTTTGACTTTAAGGCTTGTCCTGGCAACACTGAGGTCAAACAAATGGAGGCATCATGCGTATTTTCTTCTCAGTTTTCGTTGTACTTTTTGCAATGAATGCGGCTAAGGCCGAAATCATTTTTAGTCCAGCAGTCAGTTATCTTTCTTCAAAAGTTGAAGAGGGTGGAGCAACAATTATCGACGGATCAACTATTTTTGTTGATGCTCGTTTGGGTTATCTCATGCCGAACGGTCTTTACCTTGGTGGGATTTATGCCATTGAGAACAACGACGCAGCAAGTAGCTACTATGGTGGCGCGAGCGTTGGATTTGTCTCAGGTGGTTTCTCGTTGATTGGTTCATACTTTCTTTTAGGAGAATATGATCCAGACGGTGATCTCAAGTATACTGGTGCTACTGGGTTTCAAGGTGATATTTCTTATGCTCATATGATTGCATCTAATTTTGCAATTGGTCCGCAAATTTCTTATCGTTCAGTAGAGTTTGATAAGCGTGACAACGCTGGTACTGAAACAGATAGTGATCGCAGTGATACTCAAATATTACCGATGATCAATCTTTGGTTTGTATTTTAGAACTTAGTTTTATTGAGCGAATTATTAAAAAGCAGTGGGGTTCTCACTGCTTTTTCTCTTGGAGATAGTAATTGAAGCAATGGGTGATGGTGACCGGTGCGACTGCCGGAATTGGTTTGGAGACAGCAAAGCTATTTGCAAGTCAGGGATGGAATTTATATATAACTGGTCGTAGGATGGCTCGGCTTGAAGAGTTGGCAGGAGAACTACATAAGGCACATGGTTCAGAAGTCCGTCCACTTATTTTTGATGTTGGAGACCGTGAGGCTTGTCAAAAGCAACTTGAGTCGGTTGGCCCCATACATTGCTTGGTCAATAATGCTGGATTGGCTCTTGGAGCTGAACCGTTTTATGAAGGTGAACTTGAGGATTGGGATCGAATGATCGACACCAATGTAAAGGGCCTTTTGTATGTCTCTCGACTCTTAATACCCAAATTAATGGAGCAGGCTCCGAGTCAAATTGTTAATGTTGGTTCGGTTGCCGGCCGATATGCCTACCCCGGTGGGGCTGTATACAACGCAACCAAGTTTGCTGTTCGAGCGATTTCAGAGTCTCTTCGAATGGATTTACTCGGAAAAAAAGTTCGAGTTACTAATGTAGAACCTGGTATGGTTGAGACTGAATTTTCTAGAGTTCGATTCAAAGACGATCAGCAAAAAGCTGATAATGTGTATCGCGGAATGACCCCGCTAACGGCTAATGATATTGCTGAGACGATACTTTGGTGTGTTAATCGACCTGAACATGTAAATGTTCAAGAGCTCGTAATTTATCCCACAGAACAAGCGTCTGTATACCATGTTCATAGAAGTGAATAAGTCGAATTGAATAAATGATTTTTGAGGAGTAGAGGATGGAGTTTAGAACAGAAAAAGATTCAATGGGAGAGATCCAAGTTCCTAAAGACAGATATTGGGGAGCTCAAACTCAGAGATCTATACAAAACTTTAAAATTGGTTACGACCGCTTTCCAAGAGAGATGATTAGAGCACTAGGTGTTTTAAAGAAATCAGCGGCACTGACTAATAAAGAACTGGGACTACTTGATGCTAAGTTGGCAGATCACATCGCTAAGGCCGCAGATGAAGTCATAAGTGGTGAGCTTGATGATCATTTTCCACTGGTTGTTTGGCAAACTGGAAGTGGAACTCAGACTAATATGAATTCAAATGAAGTTATTGCCAATCGCGCCAGTGAGTTAATGGGGGAGTCTTTAGGCTCAAAAGCTGTACACCCAAATGACCACGTAAACCGAGGACAGTCTTCGAATGATACTTTTCCCACAGCAATGCATATTGCAGTCGCTGAGCAGCTTCATCATCATTTGATTCCAAAGGTTAAAATCTTAAGAGATACTCTCAATAAAAAAGCAAAAGCATTTAACGACGTTGTTAAGATTGGTAGAACTCATCTTATGGATGCGACACCACTTACGATTGGTCAGGAGTTTTCTGGTTATGTGGCGCAGTTAGATCACAGTATAAGGCGAATCGAAAATACTTTTAGTGCGATTCATGAACTTGCTCTTGGAGGCACAGCTGTTGGAACAGGGCTAAATGCTCACAAAGATTTTGCGAAAAAAGCTGCAAAGGCAATTGCAGATGAAACTAAGCTGCCTTTTGTGTCTGCTGCGAATAAGTTTGAAGCTCTCAGCGCCCATGATGCCCTTGTCGAGGTTAGCGGAGCGCTAAAAACGATTGCCTGTAGTTTAATGAAGATTTCCAATGATATTCGTTTGTCAGGTAGTGGCCCTAGGTGTGGAATTGGTGAATTAGTTTTGCCAGCTAATGAGCCTGGAAGTTCTATTATGCCCGGTAAGGT
>CAZFYV010000378.1:0-3214 GCA_964523195.1 uncultured Pseudobdellovibrionaceae bacterium | reverse complement strand
CTTCCATAGTTGACCTGGATGATTTAGAGCATGTCCGCAAATCCAAAAGACACTCTGAACTTTTTAGAAAGCTTTAAACAGTTCCGTCACCCTAGATCATTGGGAGACACGGGCCTAAGTGTAAGTCCATTTGGCTTTGGAAGCTATCGAGTCTTAGATTCAGTAGCAGCACATAAGGCAGCACTCAATCAATCTCTCGCTGGCGGTGTAAATCTTATCGATACAAGTTCAAATTATTCAGACGGGGCTTCTGAAAAGCTAATTGGGCAAGCTCTTCGCGAAGGGATTAACTTAAATCACTTTACAAGAGAACAGATGGTCGTTGTTTCCAAGGTAGGATATGTCCAGGGCTCTGCTCTCAAAGAAATGAAACACAGAAAATCTAACTCAAAGACTATAAAAGACATGGTTGAGTTTCATCCGCAGGCATGGCATTGCATTCACCCTGAATATATTGATTACTCTATAGAACAAAGCCTGAGTCGACTGGGCGTTAGTAGTTTAGATGTCTATCTACTACACAATCCGGAATACTACTTTAAAGAAAGTGCCGATCACGGCGATTATTATAAAAGAATAAAACTCGCATTCGAGCATTTAGAGTCTCTCGTAGATCAAGGAAAGATATCTTTTTACGGCATAAGTTCGAACACATTCCCCTCCTCTTCTAATAGTGGTGACTTTACGTCACTGGAAAAGTGCCTTGAATTGGCTAAGTCCATTAAAGAAAATCACCATTTTCGAGTGGTGCAAATGCCTGTAAATCTTATTGAAAATTCTGCCTTTACAGAAAACAACAACGATTCAATGTCCGCCATAGCCTTCGCACAGAAGAACAATTTAGCGGTCCTGGGCAATCGACCCTTTAATGCTTTCCGACAGGATCAACTTGTGCGCCTCGTCTCTTTTGCGAAGCACGACGAAGCTGTCATCAAAGGTAGATTGCATACAGAGCTACAACAACTCATTGCCCATGAAAGAGAATTCGAGCAGATTTCTAAACTACCCCAGGAAGTCGCCTGGGGACAAAATTTAAGAGATCATTTGCAAGAGATCACTGATTCTATTGAATGGCGTGAAATTCTAAATCAACAAATTCTTCCTATTTACCAAGATGCGATCCAAAAACTACCACCCTCTGAGGAAATCCGTGCCTGGAGGTCAGCTCATCAAAAGAAACTCTATCAACTTCTTTCCACCTTAACCCAAAACTACGAGAACCAGTCAGCAATCGTTTCTGACCATGTTAAAGCGCAAATTCTAGATGCTTGTCCAAAGGTCGACCCTAAAAGAACGCTTTCACAAATCGTTTTACAATTATACCTAGCTTCGCCTGGCGTCTCCTCCATGCTAGTTGGGATGAGAAACCCGACATATGTCGGTGATGTTTTAGACACGCCCCTTGATCTAGATCTCAATCAAGACGAACTAAAACAAGTCTTCAGTCAAATACGCTGACAATTGTATTCTTCAGAGTTTTTCTCTAAAATTTCTATATGAGTAACAACCAGGCGATTCCAATTGATCAAAAGAGTCTACAAGCCCTCGATGAGCTTTTAAAAGACTACCCTGAGAGTGCGGGAAAGTTACCAAACCTAAAAATGGAAACTAAAAATGGAATGGAAAACAATATCCTTTCTAAATGGATTGAAGAGTTTCATCGATGGCTTTTGAGCAATCTTCCCGAATCGACAAAGGAGACCACTGAAGACGTGGCAACTTTTTCTTCAAATGCCATTGAGTATATCATTTTAGGGATAATAGCTCTGGTTGTAATCTACTTTATCGCCCGTTATGTAGCACAACATTTACGTCAAGGCGGGGATGAAGAAGAACAAGAGAACAATAAAGTCGATGAACCACTTATTGATGATCTTCGAAAACTTTTGGATAAAAAAAGGTACAAAGCTGCTCTTAGACTTCGCTGGAAAATCTTTCTCAATCGCTTTGCATTCTCAAATAAAATGACACCAAATCAATACATTCGACAAGACCATGACTTACCCGACTCCAGAAAGAAGTTTCTTTTAGAATCCTATTTAAAAATGTTTTCTACCGATGACACTTCCAAAGAGTCTTATTCGCAGCTAGATGAGGTTCTAAGTGACCTCGAACTTAAAAAACTGTATGGACAACAATGAATCGGAATAGATGGATCGCCTTTTTTATTATTTTACTTGTTATTTTTTGGCTTAGTCTTGGGTCATTCGTTGACGAACATAATCAAATGGCTGGGTCTACCTCCTTCTCATCTGCATCCAGCGGAGTAAAAACCTTCAGACTTTTAAAAGAAAAAATTGACGCTGAAAGTGTAGATCTCAATAAGCGCCCTACTTTCACTGATCAAATCCTCAAGGGGTATGATACTTTAATGATTCTAGACCCAAAACGGCCCATCTCAAAATTGGAGTCTAAAATTATATTGGAGTTTGTCGAAAAAGGTGGACAGCTTATTCTAAGCTTCTCCAGCGAAAAGCGATATGGCAACATTTTGCCAATTGTCTCATCAATGGGCTGGAGTTTAAATTTAGTAGAAAACGAAAAGTACAAAAACGGTACACCAGAGATCATCGAACCAAAGGAACTGACTGACCTTTGGACTCCCAGCCAAAAATTCGCCGTTTACAGCCCTTACATCGTTACTAACGACGCCTGTAAGTACAATCGATTTTACTGCTTTGTATACTACAAGACTATTGGTGCCGGCCGAATATTCCTTTTCTCAGGCCTACCCCCATTTAGCAATGCTCTTCTCCTACATGGCGACAATTCAGGATTCTCCATTCGCTTAGCAAAATGGACAAAGAAAACACTATTTGATGAATATCATCACTTTTTTACTGAAAAAACGGCCAAGGACCTATTTGTTAATCCACATTTTATGGTACCTGCCATAGCTGTTTTTCTTGGATGCTTGATTTATTTCTTGTTTGCGCAGTCAAAGTTAGATTGGATGAGACAAACCTCACCAAGACTTACTAACGACAAAAGCTTTCACAAGCTTTATTCGTCAACAATCTCTAATATCGTCAAGACCGAAAACAATTTAGGATCATTGGTCAAATTACAAGCGGAGTACCTTAAGAAACAATTTCCTAATGAGTCAAATCGGATTGATCTAGAAATAAAGAATGTAATTTGACCAATAACATCTAGCAGAAAAAATGAAGATTTAAAATCAACTGACTCGGAAACTGATTCTTTGATTGACCTA
>CAZFYV010000377.1:0-3247 GCA_964523195.1 uncultured Pseudobdellovibrionaceae bacterium | reverse complement strand
CGCCATTAAAATTTTTAGGAAAGAATCTGCCTGGTAAAACTGCTGCTTGGATAGGTGATAAAGCGAGTCACAAGTCTCGTGAGTACACGTCGACTTCCAAAAAAATAGAAGAAGAACAAACAGTAAAAATCATTCGCGAATACGCAGAGAAATCTTTTGAAGAGACTCCATTTGATTTAATGGTTACAGGTCATGTTCATTTGGTTGATGACTACATAGTTTCTAATAGGTCTGAAGATCGCGAAGGGCGATCAGTAAACTTAGGAACATGGCTAGATAAACCAATTGCCTTTGAATGGACACCTAGTCAATCAAATTGGATTAAGATCCCATTGGTAGAGGATTAGGTATGAGTGGAGATAAAAATCTATATTGTTACGCCGTAAAGCATGGACTAGCATTTTCATCTTTGGGATTTTTAAAACCATGTTGTAATGCTTTGTCTAGTCAAATAAAGCTGAAAGACTTAGACAGCCTAGACGCCTATTATAAGAGTTCATATTTAGAGCGAATTCAATCATCGATGGAAAAAGGTGAGCTTCCTGATAGTTGTAATCAATGTGCTAAAAGTGAAGAAATGGGAGCAACAAGTCTTAGGCAGATTTATAATGAGCGTTTCAAGGGCTTCGAAGAGTATGGTAGTTTTGATTCCCCAGTAGAATTGAGATTTCTAGAAGTCAATTTTTCGAATGTATGTAATCTCTCCTGTAGTTTTTGTAATTCTATACAAAGTAGTAAGTGGATTGAGTTAGATGCCAAGTTGGTGGATTCCAGTCTTCGTGATGAAAATGAGGTAACCAAGCGAATTGAGACCTTAGATCATTGGGGATATGAACAGTGGAGTGAGTTTTTTTCGACGAGGAAGAGTCTGCGCAATGTCATTGTCAAAGGGGGTGAACCTCTCATAGCTCCTCAATTACCAGCTTTTTTAAAGGCCTTTAGTGAACAGTTCGACAGTCATACAAGGCTACGTATTGTCACAAACGGTACTGTTTTGAGCGAAGAAGTACTAGATCTTTTAGGAAGAATTCCCAGTCTTTATTTTGGCGTAAGCATTGATGGTGTCGATGATGTCTATAGTTATATCCGTGGTAGCGACTTCAAAAAAGTAGAAGATAACTTATATAAAATGTTGAGTTTGAAGAACCTAGTGGAGTGTGAAGTCACCTATGCGATATGCAATTTGAATATTCTTAATTTAGATAGCTACACGAGTTGGTTCCAGAACTTAGTTGAGAAATGCAATGAGATGGGGATTGTGAAACCTAGCTTGAGTTTTGCGAGATTTGTTGAAACTCCAAGTTATTTAAGTCCTTGGGTTCTACCTGAAGAGATTTTGCCTTTAGCTGTGGATGAAGTAACTCGGGTTATACAAAAAATAGAATCTTCATCGGTTTGGCTTAGTTCGACGGCAAGATGTCTAGAGCCTCTTAAATTTATTAAAGATCGAGCAAATTCAATTAGTCCTGAAGAGCGTAAAAATCTGTTAGATAGGTTTGAAACCTATATAAAAATATTTGATAAGCATAGGAATATGAAGTTCAGCTTTCCAGACAACTAGAGATTTTCTAAACCTTTGTAAAACTACCGACAGTTTCCACTAGTGAATTTCTCAAAGTCTTTTTGGAATAGCCTGAATAGTGACGATATTTGTTACATTGAAAACTACTAAAGTCTGGTTTTTTTTGATGCCCCTAACCACTTGTACCCAAGGGATCAAGGATGATTTCTAATTTATGAGGTCGATCAATATGGGAGTGGGTCATGAAAAGAATCATCGCATTTTTTTTCTTATTTGCATTTAGTTACTCTGCTCAATCACGAACTGTAACCCAATGTTTCGCATACGATAGAGAAACTCCAGAAAGACAACCAGTTTTAAATTCTACAGCTTCTGAAATTTGGTGTTATCAAAAAAACGGAAATCAAACTCTTATTTTTGATCCAGATAATATCGATGAGAAACGTACATCGGTACTAGTGAATCAAAATTCAAATGGAAGTATTAGTTCTGCAAAAACGTTAACTTCAAATTCTGGAAATTTCGTTATCGTTGAGTCATTCGATCAGTCTATTGCTCCATTAAATGTTCCGTTGACTCTTGATCGTGCAGCACAGATTGGGCAAAGAGTTGCTATCACCCTAGGGCCTAACGATCAACAGGATTTGAGCACCATTTATCGAGACTATTCCAATTCAACAGCAACGGTCATCAACAAGTCTCTCTATCAGATTTCTGAAGGGGAGAGTGAACATTTCCTGCCTGAAAGTCGACAGCCCTGGGTGGGTCATCATTTTGATTATTCCCAGAGAAATATGTGGTCAGGTTTTCAACCACCATTGACGACATATGATCAGATAATAAAAGTTAGAACTGGTGTGGATCCAGAGAGTCGAGTCTGGGAACAAGCTTACCACAGCTTGGATTACGTTCCTTGGGGAGGTCATTGTAATGGTTGGGCAGCGGCCGCTGTCTTATATAATGAGCCCAGTACTGTGAAATGGTCAGATGAATTGCAGCAGAAGATCGAGATCTCTACTCAAAAAGGTTGGTTAGTTGAATCAAGCTTTTGTGTTCGTTGGTCATTTTATGGGCGTAGATATAGGCAGACAGGTGATGATCTTAACGAAATTGATCCTGCAAAATTTCATAAGGTCTTACTATATTTTCTTAAAGCACAAAACCGCCCCGTTGCTATGGATTATTTTAACGATGATAGTGTGGATAACGCTGTTATCACAGGGTACAAGTTTGAAATTGAAAAGGATCCTCAAACTCCCAACCGTTATAAAATTGTTACAACTTTAAAAGTTCACGAGTACCAGCAGGTTCGTACGGAAGATGTGGGAATTGCTGGGTCCAGCGATTGGGTTTACGAATACTTTTTAAATACGACTCCAACAGGTTTAATAGTAGATGGTGAATGGGCTGGCAGCCGGTCTAATCCTGATTTTCTTTGGGTTCCACTTGCTCAATCTCAATGTGGTCGCGAGAATCCAAGAATTACTCATCGATGGGTAGAAAAACTGATACGAGAGATGCCTGACTATAACGGGCAAGATCAAATTAATTCACAACAATAAGTTTTAACGGAATAAAGGAGCAACTATGAAACACATTTTATTAATTTTAGGAGGCTTGTTTTTTAGTCTTTCGGTCTTCGCACATCATCACGGCGGTGGACATGGTGGCGGTCATCATCACAGCAGTTGGGAAGCTTGCGAAGTTGTAGTTGATGCAGTTACT
>CAZFYV010000376.1:0-3259 GCA_964523195.1 uncultured Pseudobdellovibrionaceae bacterium | reverse complement strand
AAGATCAAAAAAGCACCAGGAACAGTTGGAACTCTTTGGGGTATCCCTTTAGCAATTCTATTTTACCAAGCAGGTGAGATCCCTTATATGGGTTTGACTTTGCTGTTTACGATCTTTTCTATTTGGGTTTGCCACCTCTTTGAGATGATGACCGGTGAGCATGATCTCAAACATGTCACGATAGACGAAGTTGCTGGTTATTTGATAGCTATGACTTGGTTGCCACTGACTTGGCAGTCGTTATTGGGAGCTTTTGTTTTATTTCGTATCTTTGATATTTTGAAACCTTTCCCAATAAGTTATTTAGATCGCAAGATCGAAGGTGGTTTGGGCACTGTCGTTGATGACGTGGCTGCGGGCATTGCTGCGAATATTATCCTTCAGATTATATTTACAAATACAGCTTGGCTTGGTTATCGATATACTCAATTCTAGTTCTTGAAGTTTTATAAAAGGTTTGAAATTAAAGGTCTGTAAAGAGGGGAAAATGGCGGATATTCAATTTTATCATATGGCTCCATCGAGATCATCGATTGTACATTGGATGCTCGAGGAACTTGGAGAGCCCTTTGAAGTTAAATTGTTAAACTATACTGAAGGTGAAAATCGACAGGAAGAGTATCTAAAGGTTAATCCAATGGGTAAGGTTCCTGCCATCTCTTATAAAGGTCAGATTATTACCGAGGCAGCCGCAATTTGTTTGTTCCTCGCGGATGAGTTTCCAGATAAAAATCTTACTATTCCTCTGGGTGATAAACATCGTGGTGAGTTTTTGAAGTGGATGTTTTTTGGACCGAGTTGTATTGAGCCTGCGCTGATCAGTCGATCAGCAGGTGGTGAAGAATTGCCAGTCGGTTCTGTGGGATGGGGCAGTTACGATTTAGTTTTAGATGTTCTCGATAATGAACTTCAAAATAAAAAGTATATTGTCGGCGATCGTTTTACCGCAGCCGATGTGATCGTTGGTTCACAGATTCAATGGGGTTTGATGTTCGATAGTTTTGAGGAGAGTGAGTCCCTTAAAGAGTATGCCGGGCATCTTTCTGATAGACCTGCTTATCAGAGAGCTCAGCAGAATGATATGGAGTGGGCTCCTCAGTCCAACCCATAATAGCTTAATTAATAAGCAGAATGCCTTTGTAATAAGCAAAATCAAAGGTCTTTAGTCGTAATTCGTAGCAGCATTTATAAGAACAGTAGCTCACTGTGATGAGCTGCGATATTTATAGGCAAAGTTTGTGGATCACTCTCTCAGAGTCATTGACAGTTTTTCAACTCCCCAGCATTGTGTGGAGGTTTATGTGGAAACTGTGGATATCCGGGAGCTGATTCCATGACATCAAACCTTGTGGAAGACCTAGTCGGTGCTTTAGATCAAAAGAATCACCGAGTTGCTTTTGCAGAAAGCTGTACGGGAGGTTTACTCTCTTCATGGCTTACAAAGCGCTCCGGGGTATCGAGTGTTTTCCAAGGATCAGTTGTGGCCTATTCCAACCAGGTGAAAGCGGAAGTGTTGGGAGTGGGACAAAAAGATCTAGAACAATTTGGTGCTGTCAGTGAGGTGGTTGCACGTCAGATGGCAGCGGGTGCGAGTCGTGTACTCCATTCAGACTGGGCGGTGAGTATCACCGGAATTGCTGGTCCGAATGGTGGGACGCCGGACAAACCAGTAGGTTTAGTGTGCTTTGGTTTATTTGGACCTAAAGTTGCTGTAGAGGCCACACAAAACTTTTCTGGTTCGCGTGAGGAAATTCAAAAGCAATCAGCTGAATTTGCTCTGCAACTTTTGCTAGATCATATGCCTTCATAAAGAAGCTAATCTAGCGCGGCTTAAAAACGAAAAAACCTTAAGAAGTCTTTTTGAGTTTTGAAGCCAATTTTAATTTGTAAAAAACTCTATTATATATACGGGAGGGTAAGCCCATGGAAAAAACAAAAAAAGAAGACGGAAAAACAAAAGCTCTCGACTTAGCATTAGCAGCGATTGAAAAACAATTTGGTAAAGGCTCCATCATGCGCCTTGGTGAAAACCAAAGCCTAGTACATGATGTAGAAGTCATTCCTTCAGGTTCTCCAAGCTTAGATATCGCTTTGGGAATTGGTGGTTACCCTAAGGGTCGTATCGTTGAAGTTTACGGTCCTGAATCTTCTGGTAAGACAACTCTTGCATTAACAGCAATTGCTGAAGCTCAGAAAAATGGTGGAGTCGCAGCTTTTGTTGATGCTGAACACGCACTAGATGTCGGTTATGCAAGAAAGTTAGGTGTTAATACAAAAGATCTTTTAATTTCACAGCCAGACACTGGTGAGCAAGCTCTAGAAATTACTGAGACTCTTGTTCGCTCTGGTGCCATCGATATTTTAGTTGTGGATTCAGTGGCTGCACTTACTCCACGTGCTGAAATCGAAGGTGATATGGGTGATAGTCACGTTGGTCTTCAAGCGAGATTAATGTCTCAAGCACTTCGTAAGTTAACTGGTGCTATTAACCGTAGCCATTGTACTGTTGTTTTCATTAACCAGATTCGTATGAAAATTGGTGTGATGTTTGGTAACCCTGAAACAACCACTGGCGGAAACGCTCTTAAGTTTTACTCTTCAGTTCGTTTGGACGTTCGCAGAATTGGTGCGATCAAGAATGGTGATGAGATCGTAGGAAATAGAACTGCTGTTAAAGTTGTTAAAAACAAAATGGCACCTCCATTTGCTAAGATTGAATTCGATATCATGTATGGAGAGGGTATTTCTCTAGAGGGTGATGTTCTTGATTTAGCTGTGAAGTACGACTTAGTCGACAAGTCAGGTGCATGGTACAGCATAAATGGTGAGCGCATGGGGCAAGGTCGCGATGCTGCTAAAAACTACTTAAAAGAAAATATTGCTCTTCGCGATGAACTCAGAGCTAAGATTCTTTCTAGGAAGGGTATTGGCGAGGATATGATCGATCCGTCTATCGAAGGAGATGAGGCTAAAAAGGAAGCTTTAGAAAAAGCTGCGGCTGACAAAGAAGCTAAGCAAGCTGAAGTAAAAGCTGTTCCTAAGCCACCTTCAAAGAAGAAGTCTGCTGCGGCAATGAAGCGCAAGTAAGATAAGTTTTTACTCTAAATAGTTTGAACGAGCTCCATGTGAGCTCGTTTTTTTTTGTGTATTGCTTGATCTCGTAAAAGGGATTCGCAAGAATTTAGACAAATCGAACTAGGGGAATAAATGATAGATCTTTGTAAAGTAGTGCTAAGTGTAATGGTTGTAACGATATTGG
>CAZFYV010000375.1:0-3291 GCA_964523195.1 uncultured Pseudobdellovibrionaceae bacterium | reverse complement strand
CGTAAAAGTACAGGAGTAAAAAGGTTTGAGCGATAAAAAATGAGATTTGCGAGGCAAAAACCCAGATTGGGGACTTAATAAGGTCAGGGCCATCCGGCTGTAGTTGCTCCTCTAAAAAGCCAGGAAGAACTGTGATTAATATCAAAATGAGAGCCGTCATGAAAAAGCGACCCTTGGTCAGTTTTTGGCTTCTCTTAAGAGCATCAACTTTGCCTTTGTCGTAATTAGCATCAGCCACAACTATAACGTTGAAAAAACAGTTCTTAACATAGGCCCATAGAGCGGGGAAGACGAGTAATGGAAATCGCCACAGTATCGCCGCAAGATAGCGGATGTTTTCAATAATCATTTGATTGAAGTATTTGTTCACCAAGGCTTCCCAGTCCCTTGGGGACCTTTTACAAACGATATCCTCAGCCGTAGCAATAACCACTAAGGTCCAGGCATTAATCACAAAGAGATGAATAATTGTTTGGAGCAAATTTGCTGTAATTATAGAAATGGGATTTTCAAAACTGACCCAGCCAAACTGTTGAGAGCTGAGATAAAAAATATATTTAGAAAGGTAATCGATAAATTGAATAAGAACGAGTATCCACCAGCGCAGCTCAACGACGGGGAGCCACAGTTTAAAAGCATCTCTGAACGCAGTGAAGAGCGGCCAATTAGATAAACCAATGGGCAAGGGCATTTGATCTAATACTTCGGTATTCGAGCCTTCAGTGTTTGAAGGCCCAGAGTCAGAGGTCATAATCTAAGGCTAGCAACAGACCTCTGTTAGGACAAGAAATTACTGATTCGACTCCCAAGGGTCGTCAGCAAGCTCAATTTTGTAGATGTTGTATTCTGTATCATTGAGATGAAAGCTGCTCTGCACATAGTAGAACTTCGCTGTTTTTCCGCTTTTCAAAACCTCGACTGCATATTCGTACATATCTCTTTTGTTGATAGACATGGTGAAGAAGTTGGTCCCACCAGTACCTAGCTGAAGAACTATTTCAAAAGAGTCTATGAAATCACCTTTTTCTGAAGCCTTAACTATTCGACCGAAACGAACGCCGTGAGACTTTTCAAGAATTCCTCGGGCTGTAACTTCAAATGAACTTTGAGCCGGAAGCTTTTTATCGATGTTACTGATGGAGACCAGGTCATAATTGGTCTTTCTGTTAATGTTAACACCGGCAGCAGCATTACTTCTGAAGTAGCGATACTCGACCACGACTGGCTTGGCCATATATTCTTGCATTTCATTGATTTGAGAAGCAACGCCACTGAAAGCGAATGGATTTTTATATTTGTTTAATCCTTTGTCGAATAAAGTCTGGCTACTTTCTTTCCCCATGTGCATCTCGCACTCGAGAGTTTTTGTGAGAGGAACAAGAGGGACTCTTGGAGTCGAGCATTTTGAAAGAACTCCCAGTCTATATCCTTTAGAGACAATATTTAGGTGTAAATCTACAGCAAAAGCCATTTGAGCGGTCGCAACAGTGAAAATTAACAATAACAGGTTTTTAAACATGGTTTTTCCTAACACTTATCTTTTATTCAACAAGGGGTTTATCCTTAAAAAAGGGGGAATTATCAAGGATTCTGAAGGGATTGCTTGGAGCGCTGTACATATTACAGCTGACTGGCCGAAATGGGTCTAAAACGTCTTTCAACTGCATTTGAGGCCCTACTTAAGCCCTAATCCCCCGGGCCAACCGGCGAACATATCTTCTTAATATTAAAGGAATTTTACGGCAGAATAGTTTTATCTCGAAAGGTTGGTCACATGTTTTTGGTTAAGACTCTATTTCTTACGATTTTTTCAGTGTTGGTGTTCACGTATGAAGCGCAAGCCAATTGGTTTTGTACCGAAGCTTCCTCTATTCGTGAGGGTGAGTACATTACAGCATGTGGAATTGGTGAGAGCCCAAAAGAAGATGCAGCAAGAAAGCAGGCCACCGAGAATGCATTTAAAGAACTGGATTTGGTTTGTAATCGATCTGCCGATTGCAAGGACTTCTTAGTCAATATCGAACCCCTAAGAAATGAGTGCCAAAAGGAGGGGCAGGGCTATAAGTGTTATCGTGCAATTAAAGCGGAAATTACAGATAAAAAGAAAGACAAAAAGTCCACTGAGGCCAAGGCCAAAGAAAATGATCAAAAAGCTCCGGACAAAAAAGAATTTCTTTCGACCTCAGATCTTAAAAAACTTATCGTTGAACTTTCGCGCTTAGATAAAGTGAAAATCGAACGAGTATCCAGTTGGAGATGTGATTATAATACTGAAGATCTTTTTAATAAGATTTATCAAGCCAGTGGGAAAAGTAACTTCGAAAATGTAATTAAACAAGCGACGATCGTTCCGTTTGAAGGTCGATGTATAAGATTTCATAGCAAAGTAATAAACCATCTCTCTCGAACTAAAACTAGATCACCATCCTATGAGTCATTTTTGAAGAGCATACTTTCTACATCCAGTGACGACTCAAAAGGTCAGACATCTATGATTGCTAGGTTTTTTTGGTCTCTGGGTCCCTACGATCAGAAAACATTTTACCTCATTGATCAAGTTTTTAGCCGATTTGAACCACGATCGATGTATAAAATAGTGAGCTATATTTTTCATTCCTCGCCTGAGAGCTCTGGTAATATCAAGGTTCAAAAGAAACGCCTAGATCAGCTTATGGCAAAAGGCATGAGAGGTGAGTACGGCTTTCCTACAAAGGCGTCACCTGATGCTTTTGGGAAAGTTATTTTTCGAGGACTGTTCTCTTCAAATTCCCTGGAGAAACCCTGGCTGGCCTTCCATGGAGCGGACAAGTATTTAGCAAAACTTGAGATCACTCGAGCCAAAGATTACATCCGGAATTTGAAAAAGCTTTTAGAGGCTAATCTTATAGATAAACAAAAAGATAGGGTTATAGATTTAATGGGAGTCGTGCTTTCTAGAAGTGGTCTTACCGATAATCCTCAAGATATTTTGACCGATTTTGTTAGAGACTTAGATCGCAAAATAGAAAGATTGGATCCCGTTATTGATGAAGAAAAGGCTCAGATTGATAAGTTTAACAAGCAGAAGACGAGATTTATAAAGGTAAATGCTAAAAACTTCGACCGGCTTTTTAGTCAATCGACTCGTAAGCATATGAAAGATAGGTATATTCACTTTTGCCTGGATCAAAAAATTAGCTGTCCCAAAACAATTCCAAGTGATGAAAGCTTAATAAAACGTCTGTCTAGTAAAAAGAAAAAGACTGTTGAGGATGCTCTTAAAATTATTGGCAAAAAGGAAAAGTTAGCTCT
>CAZFYV010000374.1:0-3296 GCA_964523195.1 uncultured Pseudobdellovibrionaceae bacterium | reverse complement strand
CTCGTTTTCTATAATTGGGGTTTAGAATCAGAGCCGATCAATGATTTGCCAGGTTGGTTTATGCGCTCTTGTCTGTCTAATCACGTGAAACATGTTTTGTGCGATGGAGAGTTTGTTTTATACGATAAGGAAATCCAAAATCTCGATGAGTCTAGTTTGAGAGACGAATACTTAAAGAATGTTGGAGTCATACTACAACATTTACCTAGTCATTAATTACATTCTTAAAACAAGTCGATCAGACTCTAATTAAGATCTGTTGTGAATAAGTTCGCGGACTTGATCTTCAAAGCAAACTGAAATCTTCCTCGACATAGCTTCAGTAACAATCCCAAGACCAAATTTAGGGTGGTCGATTGCAGAGTGCTCTTTGTACCCAACTTTCATATTGTAGGGTTGAGGAGACTCGCCATGGTTTTGCACTAACTCTTCATACTGAGCTTTGTGAGTATTTCTTTTGCGAGTTGAAGTCTTCTTTTTAGCTTTTGTCTTTTTTTCTGCTGTGCTCAATTTATACTTCTTTTTCTTTTTGCAAATTTCACATTCGAGTTGTGCCGTAACATCGTCGACGTGGGTTAGTACCTTGTGATACGTTTCCGTTTCACATTTAGTACAATCACTATAAAAATTGCTAGCAACTCGCGGTAATGTTTCCATAGGTTAGATATTATTGTCTCTTTATAAGTTGCATAAGTAAACATGCCTTTAGTCAGGAAAATTGGCATAATATGACCTTTGCTTGTTTTGACTTTTTTAAAAGTATTTTAGAGTGTTACAAGGGTATGCGATTAGTCACAATTCTTCTTATTTTATTGACCTGGGTTGCGAACGCCGAAAGCCGACCAGGAGAGCGCCTTCCACTTTTTGAGTTTGGAGTGGGCGGGGGTATTGGAGTGATTCCAGACTATCCAGCGTCAGATAATAGTCGAGTTCGCGGTTTGGCAGTTCCCTATGCAATTTATCGTGGTGAAATTGTGAGGTCCGACCGCGAAGGGGGGCTCAGAACTCGGCTTTTTCAAGGTTCTAGTTATGAAGTTAATTTTAGCTTTTCAGGTTCTTTTCCTTCAGAGTCAGATAATAATGAAGCGAGAAATGGGATGTCTGATCTCGATTGGTTGTTTGAGGTAGGTCCTCAGCTCAAATGGATGTTTTGGAAATCCGGAGACCCAATTCGATTTGAGATTCGATTCCCTGTGCGTGCTGTTTACTCTTCGAATTTGGTTAAGATAGTCGATCGAGGTTTTATTTTTAACCCCGAAGCTAGGTTGCAGTTTAGAGATATGCCCTATAAAGAGGCAAACTTTCTCGTGACTCTATCGACCTCTCTGGGGTCCGAGCGCATCAACGATTACTTTTACGAAGTAAAACCGGAGTTTCAGCGCTTTGATAGGCCAATCTATGATGCTAAAGAAGGGTTTATAGGTACGACTCTTACAGTGGGGCAAAGTATTCCAGTCGGAGATTTTACTCTATACGTTGCCTACTCTTTGTCGAAGTTTGGTGGCTCCACAAATCAATCGAGCCCACTGTTTAAATCAGAAACCAATGAGACCTATGGTTTTGGACTTCTTTATAACTTTTATGCCTCTGAAGAGACTTCTACCCCCTAGCTAGGGCCAATAAAGTTTAGTTATTTCAAACACTTACTATAATTATTGATTATGAGTTCAAGATATCTTAAACTCATAATCAGAGGAGATGTTCCCATGGGTTTAAAGCAAAATGTAGGACTCGCATATTCTTCCGCAAGAAGTCTGATGTATTTTTTGGAATCTATCCCTTTGCCTTATATTGATGCCTTGGTTGCCAAAGGAACTCTCAATATTGAAAAACCAACGCCTGAATTACAAGACAAGATTTTAGAGCTTCTCAGGGATTTGCTTGCTGAAGATGCAAAAGACTTTGAGAAAGGCTATTTTGCCTTCGAAAATCCGATCTATAAGTCTTCTGCAAAGCATTTGGCAAGACTGGCTTGGGTCTGGGCCGATGCTGTTCAATTATCATTTCGTAAAAAAAATCACAATCATGCTCATTTTTCTTCTGAAGCAGAATCATTGCTACAAGGTTTACCCGAGTACTATCAGAGAAATTTTCATTTTCAAACCGACGGGTATTTAAGTGAGTCTTCTGCTGAGCTCTATGAACATCAGGTCGAGTTACTTTTTAAGGGGATGGCAGATCCCATGAGGAGAATGGTTCTGCGCCCTCTAAAAGAAAATTTTAGTCACGATGGTACTGGCTTGAAGATTTTGGATGTGGCCTGCGGAATAGGAAGTGCAACAAAGTGGTTGAGGTCTGCGTTTCCTAAAGCGCAAATTACGGGATTAGATTTAAGTCTCCCTTATTTGAGTAGCGCAAAAAAGCGTTTTAAAAATGACTACAGAACCGACTTTATCCATGGAAATGGTGAGAGTCTTCCGTTTAAAGATGATGAGTTCGATATTGTCACCTCAGTTTTTCTTTTCCATGAGCTTCCTAAAGACGTCAGAAGTCAGGTTATAAAAGAGAAGATAAGAGTGCTAAAGCCTCAAGGAGTTTTATCGGTTGTAGACTCTATTCAGAGCCACGACATTCCGGAGGTAGCATGGTCTCTAGATCACTTTCCACGCGAGTTCCATGAGCCCTTTTTCAAAAACTATATCCAGAATCCACTGGAAGATATTGTTTGGGACCAAGGGGGCAAAAATATTGGAATTCGCACTGGATTCTACTCCAAGTCTCTGTGGGCAACTAAATGACGGGTGTCACCATTTAACAGGTTGCGTTTTTTAGGAGATTCATTGAACACTATCTCCCAGATCGCTTAGTCTCATAGCTTAGGAGGAAGCTATGAGATATCTGTTAATTTGTTTAGCGCTCATTATGCTGGGTTGTGAGTCTGTTCCAGATTTTCCAAAAGATGACTACATTTGGTTAGAAGAAGTTGAAGGCGAAAAGTCCATAGATTGGGTTAAGTCATTCAATGAAAAAACACTTGGAGTTCTTGAGAGTCATCCAAACTTTAAGAAGTATCTGAACCAGACTACAAAAATTTTAGAGGCAAAAGACAAGATCCCTTACGGTAGTATAAGAGGTAAAAGAGTTTATAACTACTGGCGTGACAATAAGAATGTGAGAGGTCTGTGGAGATCGGCAACGATAAATTCCTATAACTCTAAAAGAACCCGGTGGAGAACTCTCCTCGATTTAGATAAACTCGCAAAAAAAGAAAAAGAGAATTGGGTGTGGAAGGGAGCAGACTGTCTTCCTCCAAAATATCAAAGATGTCTAGTCAAGCTCTCAAGAGGTGGTAAGGA
>CAZFYV010000373.1:0-3326 GCA_964523195.1 uncultured Pseudobdellovibrionaceae bacterium | reverse complement strand
TTCTTGGTGGGGGAGTTAGTGAAGAGAAGTCGATTTATAATGGGCTTGAAGAAAGAGTCTCGGAGAATACTTTTTTAAAAGACAAAGATCGAGCTATTCGATCTTCTAAATTTGGTGGCTCATCTGGAGTTCTTGGAGCGGCTTTTCTCAACCTTTGATAAAACTTAGCTGTTTTGGCCACTGGCTAAGTAGAGTATTAGTCTCCGACTTCCATACTCCTGTACCAATAATCGCCTTTTCA
This sequence comes from uncultured Pseudobdellovibrionaceae bacterium, assembly GCA_964523195.1. GTDB lineage: Bacteria > Bdellovibrionota > Bdellovibrionia > Bdellovibrionales > JAGQZY01 > JAUHWN01. The sequence continues at coordinate 3,085 of CAZFYV010000373.1, read as the reverse complement.
AAAGCCACCAGTATATAGCCATCATCTATATTTTGTTGTGAAAGATATTTCACGGGGATTCTCTGAAGGTAATTGATCAGCTCCTTTTCTGAAACCTCTATGATGTTTTTTGAGGCGTAGTTGGAGAGAAGTTGTGCTCCTTGTGTAGTTAGTTTCGGAGTTTTTAAGGAGAGTTTTACAAAAGGAATACCTAGAGTGTGAATTTTTAACTCCTTGGGAATATCCGTCTCGGGAGGCAATACGTGTACAAAGGACTTATTGAGCCGAAAAAACTGCAAGGTCTTGAAGTAACTTTCCTCAATCGAATATCTCTTTCTTATAGAGTCTAATATTTCATGGGGAATGGAAAGTTGGTCCTCAGACTTCATCGCATTTCTCCAGTAAACTTATAAAGAATCCTCCTGAATTATTTTGCTGAGGCCAAATTCGTATAGAATTCTTTAATTGAGGGTCAAAATTAGAACCCTCCCAAGCGTCCAATCCGGGTGAATGTTTGAATTGAGCGATTTCGAAGGGACGTACTTTAATAGCTGTTCCAAATTTTTGAATCAAATGCTGGACTACCCCTTCATTCTCTGTAGGATTAAACGTGCAGGTGGAATAGATCAGATGTCCACCTACCTTGAGGTTTAAAAAAGCTCTCTCGGTGATAGCTTTTTGTGTTTGAATCAACTTTTCAACGAATTTTTGATTTAGGTTGATTGATTTGGATTTTCTTAGTGTACCCTCGCAGCTACAAGGAACATCGGCAATCACTAGGTCTACCTTGTCTTTTAATCGTGGGAATGAGGCTCCATCATACTTAGTAAAAATAGCGTGGTGAATGCCCAGTCGATTTAGATTTGCTCTAAGGGCGCTGTGTCTGCCTAAATGTGGTTCGTTGGCAATAAGGAGAGTTTTACTTAATTGTTTTATTCCGACCTGAGCTGTTTTGTTTCCAGGGGCCGCGCAAACATCTAAAATTGTTCGTGGTTTTAATGAGTTAGCGACTACGCCTGGAATCATTGAGACCTCTTCTTGAATATGAATGTGCCCTAAAGCATAGAGGTAAGAAGTTGCGAGGCTGACCTTGCTTTTTAATAGAAAAGCCTCATTGTTCCATTGAAGAGGTTCGACTTCGATGTCTCTTCGATTGGCGTAGGAAATGACTTTACTGGTGTCGGTTCGAGTGGGATTAACCCAAAAAGTCATTGGAAGCGGTTCTAGACAAGTTGATTCAAACTCTGATGGTTGAACCATAATGTCTTTGTATTTATTAAGTAGTAGTTTAACGATTTCGGACACGTGAACATAATAGTAGATTCGATCGTGGATGAAAACAAAAAGGTAATTCTAAATGAGTGATGATAAAGATAATAAGTCTCCCAATCCAGAAGATATAAAAAATGATATTGAAAATCTCATTAAAGGGAAATATGGGTCTGGAATACGTTTTATGGGATTTGGTCAGCAGCCTCAAGACAGTTCTGATGAAGCTGATGTACCCAAGAAACCAAAGAAGTCTTTTGATCCTAACTTTAATATGAAACCCAAGGAAATTAAGGAGTTTTTGGATCGTTTTGTAATAAAACAAGACGATGCTAAAAAGGCTCTATCGATAGCGGTTTGTGATCACTACAATCATGTCAAAGAGTGCTTAGAAAACCCTGATTTAAAAGATCAAGACTATTCTAAGCAAAACGTTCTCCTGATGGGCCCAACAGGAGTAGGAAAAACTTATTTAATAAAACTAATTGCTAATATGTTAGGAGTTCCTTTTGTTAAAGCGGACGCTACTCGGTTTAGTGAAACAGGTTATGTAGGGGCAAATGTTGAGGATCTGGTTAGGGATTTAGTTAGGCAAGCCGATGGCGATTTAGAATCTGCTCAGTATGGAATTGTGTATATAGATGAAGCCGATAAATTAGCCTCTCCTGCTGGAGTTGGAGGACGAGACGTAAGCGGCCGAGGTGTTCAGTTTGGTTTGCTTAAGTTAATGGAAGAAACTGAGGTTGATCTTAAGTCAGGTAATGACATCAGCTCGCAGATTCAAAGTTTTATGGAGTTTCAACAAAAAGGTAAAGTCGAAGACAAGGTTATAAACACTCGGCATATCTTGTTTATCGTAAGTGGTGCATTTACTGGAATTCTAGATTTAATTAAAGAAAGAAAAGAACACACAAAAATTGGAATTAATTCACAAGTCCGTGGGCAAGATGAGTTCGAAGCAGATCATCTTTTAAAAAATGTAACGACTGAGGATTTTATAAAATTTGGTTATGAGCCTGAATTTATAGGTCGTTTACCTGTACGAGTTTCTTGTGAACATCTAAATGGTGATGATTTATTTAAAGTTCTCAATGAGTCTGAAGGTTCATTGGTTAGACAATATAAAAGAGCTTTCAAGTCTTACGGTATTACTTTGAGGTTTGAGGAGGAATCTTTACGTGAGATTGCGCAAATTGCCGCAAAGGAGAAAACTGGTGCGAGAGCATTGATGACAGTAACTGAGCGTGTACTGCGAGATTATAAATACGAGTTACCGTCTCTTCCTGTTAAGAAGTTTATTGTAACCAAAGAAATTGTAGATAATCCAGGCGATGAATTATATAAGCTGCTCAATGATAAAGAGTATCTTGATCGACTTAACTGGTATGAGCAAATCAGAAGTTATGGAAAAGCTTTTAAAGCTAAGCATAATATTAAGATTGATTTCACTGAAGCAGCTGTAAATAAGCTAGTTGATATCTGCAAATCAGAAAAAACAATGCCTGAAACAAAGCTACCTGAATTGTTGAAAGGTTATGAACATGGTTTGAGTTTAATTATGCAAAACTCAGGCAAGGATAGTTTTCTCTTCGATGAAGAGGTTATTTTACAACCCCAAAAAGTCATTGAAGAACTTATAAAAGCTTCTTATTCAGATAAGTAGTGCGCTATTGATCGTGCTTTAGGTCTCGAAGGAAGAATACGGGAACTTCTATATCAAATGAGTCTCCTGATTCTTCCTCCATTTGAAAAGACCCGCGCATGTTGCCAGTTGGAGTTGGAAGAGGGCAAAAGCTAGAGTACTCAAAGCTTTCTCCAGGTTTAAGTATGGGTTGTT
>CAZFYV010000372.1:0-3331 GCA_964523195.1 uncultured Pseudobdellovibrionaceae bacterium | reverse complement strand
GTCGTCGATTAAAGTGCCAACAACACTATTTTGCTCTAGGTAGTTGTTGATTGGGGTGGCCAAATAGATATCTGGTCCCAAATTATCAACGATCTCAGAGTTCTTAATTAAAAGTCTCTCATAAATTGAAGCCGAAAACGAAGTTAGTAAAATTCCAAGACTTTGATTATATTTGATCGTGTTGTTGACTAGTTTTATATCAGCCAGATTTCTATTTTCGATAGCTAGTTTAAGGCCCACATCTCTATTATTAATCGTTACATTTTTGATAACAGCTTTAGCTACATCGTAAAGATGAAGCCCAATCCCAGCATTATGGGTGCCGCTAAAGTTTGAATTTGTAACTCTGAGGTCATCCACATTAGATACAAAAACAGCGTCATTTTGGATAGAGCTTGTGGAGAAATCTAGATTTCTTAGTCGAACACGAACCGAGTCGCTGACTAGAACTGCATTTTGAGAACCATCAAAGGCGTTATTCTGATTGCCATTAAGCCAAAATCGCCCAGCATTAGCATTGATAGCCCAGCCTTGAGAGTCAGAGAAATCGTTGTTTTTAATTCGATTACCTTGGCCCTTCTCAGTACATTCCCTGCGAGTCAGTTTTAATCCGATTAGAGATGAGTTTTTGATCGTGTTTCCAAGGATATGTTGTCGTCCGCAAAAGCTGAGTTGATCACTTGTGAGATCAACGCCAATTCGCATATTCGAAGCAGTATTGCCTTTAAGACGAAGACTAGGAGAATTGTAAGCTTGAATGCCAATAGAACTGGTTCCACCTTCAACTGTTAAATCTAAGATTCGATTGTTACTGCCTTCTACGTATAAAACCACAGGGCTTTGGGGAGCGATGATTCTATAACCATTGCCTCGAAGGCGAATATTGTTTCCAACCACTCTAAGAGCAGTACCTGTATAACCCGTGCAATCCAGGTCTTGGGTCATCGTATAGTTAGAAATTAATGTATCGCCACAGTTCAGTGCGACTGAACTGTGTACAAATCCCAATGATAAGAAAACAAAAGAAAATGCAGATAGGAATTTCATTTTTATCCCAAAATTTTAGAAAAATTGAACACTCTCACTTATGAGAACGACCATACTTTAATTTACCATAAGTTTCAAAAATTTGAGCTGGACTAGGTAAAAATTGGACGGGCCAGCGCATATTGCCACAGGCCGCAGTAATCTTAACTTTTGTTTACTATGGTTTCAAAGAGTCCTATCGCTCTGAAAGCCTCTTTAGAAGCTCAGCCTGGAATAGGGGATGCCATAGGTTTCCTAGATGGCCGCCTCCATTAAACAATGTCATTTGATCTCGGTAGACCGATTTCATAAATCGAAGGTCTTTTTGGTTGATGAGTGGATCGTCGACTGTGTGGAGAAGGTAGGTCCTTGAATCCTTATCAGCTGCTGACAGATCTGAGTACGATAAAAACTCCTTGAGGCTTGGAGTGCGCACAAAGTTTCTCTCCTTAGTCCAAAAAGGTATTGAAATTTCACGCATATATCGGCCAAAAGAGTACTCCCTAGCAGCGTAGTATCTGAGTGAACTCGCCTTGGTTTTTACGCCAGGGAGGATGCCATTATCTTCGATTGATTGACCCACCTGAATTGATGATCCTAGAGAATCCCTAAACTGGTAGCCGATCAGGAATTTGAGTCCGCTAATGGGCACCTTAACTTCTTGTTCCAGTCTAAATAGAAAAGTTGGGTCTTTTTTAAGTTTTTCAGCCACTTCAGTACCCAATCCAAAAAGGTGGCCAATAACTGAGCTTCTTTTGTCTGCCGGCCAAGCATCTCCGATGGCATGCCAGCCATCCACAACTGATAGTGCATAATGAACATCCACTGGAGGGTTGATCATTATTCCCTTTCTAAAAGTCTGTCTTGTGTGGTCTAAATTCATAACGTGGGCAATGCTTAAGCCACCTAGAGAGAGACCAACTAAATTCACATTTTTGTAGTCATATTGAGTGTGTCTTTCAATATGTGTGAGTGTTGCAAGCAGAGATCTATAGATATCTCGAGCATCATTTGGGCCCCAGCCAAAAACTCCGGTGGAGCTTGCGGATAAAACGAATTTCCAGCTAATCACTGAGTGAATGGTTGCGACATGATAGCCTTGCTGCCAAAGCTTTTCAGCAGTGTATTTCAGAGATGCGCTGGAAGAAAGGCTCCCAAAACCTCCTAAAAGTAAAACTAGAGGTGCACCCTTTTTATTTTTATAGAAATAGTATTCAAATGAATGTCGACCTTTAATAAGAGGATCGCCAAGATCTTTTCGCTCGGGTTTCATGATAAAGGCTTTACGTTTTCCTCTATTCTTTTCTGGAGCCAAAGTCGCATAGGTGGAGCTGGCGTAAAATGAATTCTTAAACGGGAGTTGTAAATCGATTTCGGTGTAAGCCAATGCGGAGAGATTAGTAAATAGAATTAAGAATAACGCCAATTTTGATAACTTCACAGAGTCTCCTATTAGTCTCTTTGGAACAGTCTCTTTGAATGACCGCTTTCTCAAGCAGGGCCAAACTGAATTCGGAGAACAATTAGTAACCGATTTTGAGGTGAAATAACTCAAATGACCTTGAAAGGAAGTTTTTTCAGCGATTTGTTGCTGATCAAAAGAGCACTTAGGAACATTTTATATAAGTTGTAACCACTTGTATTTGGATTTGGTTAAAAATAGCTAGAATTAGTAGTGATTTTTAGTCTGAAAACGCAGAAAAATCAGGGCGCAATTCGTTGAATTTGACCTCGTTTGACCCTGTAAACTTGATCTTTAGGGTAGCGCTTTCCTTCAACCATGAGATCTTGTTCCAAGGTGATTCCACTGAGTATTTGGTTGCTGTCAAAAATGAGTAACGAGGCCTTTGGTATTTCAAAGCCTTGAAGAATGGTGGCTTCTGAAACCTCAATGGCTTGAACGCGACCTTCTTTAATAATGACCTTTATGGGGCTATTAAAGATGGTTTCCCCAAAGACGGTGTATCCGCTAATATAAATCCGCGTAAACTCGTCTTCACCACCAAAAAAGCGACTAAAAGGGGGTATAACGAAGTTATAGGCTTTAAAAGCCTTTGAGTTTTTAACCGAAGCCAGCTTGTTTTTAAAAAAGTGAAACTGACTTTCTTTTGGAAATGTGACTTTCTTATGGACCAACAAAGTAGAGGTCATCACAAAGTCATCCAAATCACTTTTATGTAGAGTAGAGCCTTTAGGAAAACTCACTCCCTTGTATTTAGAGGTCTCTAGAACTTCGATTTGCGTTTCAGCATTCATGTCTCGACCGGTATTCATTTTAAAAACTTGGACATCGAGAAACGAAATC
>CAZFYV010000371.1:0-3343 GCA_964523195.1 uncultured Pseudobdellovibrionaceae bacterium | reverse complement strand
GTGAGGCTATGACCATGGTTTGTGCTCAGGTCATTGGTAATGATACGGCGGTAAATGTTGGAGGGGCTACTGGTCACTTTCAGCTCAACGTGTTTAAACCAATGATGGTTCATAACGTTCTGCACTCCATTCGGATTCTTGGGGATTCTTGCCAATCTTTTAATGATAATTGTGCTGTTGGAATAGAAGTTAACCACGACAAGGTTAAACAGAACCTGGAGAATTCATTAATGCTGGTTACAGCCTTGAATCCTCATATCGGGTACGACAATGCGGCCAAAATTGCGAAGTATGCTTATGAGAACAATACAACTCTTAAGGATGCTGCTCAAAAACTAGACTTACTAAGTGCAGATGATTTCGATAAATTTGTAGTTCCAAAGGAAATGATCGGACCTCTTTCGTAAAGGTATTGTGTGGAAAAAGGAATTTGCGTTTTTTGTAGTTCAGCATCCGAAATTGATCAGGCTCACTTCGATGATGCTACGGATTTCAGTCAATGGTTGGCTGATAAGTCCCAGCCTCTAGTTTATGGGGGAGCAAAAGTGGGTCTCATGGGGCACTTTGCCGATCAAACCTTAAAACGTGGTGGTGAGGTTTATGGAGTTTTACCAGTTTGTTTGACTCAAAAGGAAGTTAAACACACAGGCCTTACTGAAATCGAAGTCGTACCAGATCTTTTTGAGCGAAAACGGCGCATGATTGATTATTCAAAGGCCTTTGTAACTTTTCCTGGAGGAATCGGTACCTTAGACGAACTTCTGGAAGTTTTGACTTGGAAAGTATTGGATCAGCTAAGTCAGCCGATCTTTTTGTATAATCCTAATGGCTTCTGGGATCCATTTTTGAGCACCCTCGATCATTTGACTAAAGCAGGAATGCTAGATGCTAAAGCTGTTTCGCATATGACTATTTGTGATGATATGGAGTCTTTGCTTTCTAGCTTAGGGAGTCAGTTGGCCAATGATTTTTGATGATCCGAAGTTTGACTGGAAGAAAAGTGAAGATATTAGGCCATATGTTTTTGTAAGGCCTGAAAATAAGATTGAAAGCCCAGGACAGTTACATTCTACTGTGGATTGGTTTCCTAAAACTCCCATTTACAAAAACCCATTGGACATGGAAGAGTTGGGGTTTGGAGATAGAATACTTTATCTCGAAGCGAAAGCATTTGGTCCTTCAGGGATGGCCATGCCTCGCTGGGTTTTTTATGATTGTGCCATTGTCCCAGGATTTGTCGCGGGCTATGCTGCTCGGACATCTAAACTTTCTGAATCTGTAAAAAAGAAACTGCTAGTTGACGATTCGGTTGAGTGGACTCCACTTTCACTTTTTATTATCATTCCCACCATGTCGAGAGAAGGTGAGTGGGTGGCTCATAACCTTTGTTCAGTTAATTCACTATTGGATAAACCCGATCGGTTCTATGGTTTAGGTTTTCTTTCAAAAGCATTCGGTCTTTGGTATGCAAATGTTAAAATATGTTGCGGTTTTACTCAGTGGGGAAATCCCGCGGTTAAGCTCCATGCTTATTATGGTGAGTTTGAAGTTCTCACGTCTTATACGCCAATTCATTCCCACGCAAAAACTCTTACTTATAGGGTAAAAGTAAATCCAGATTACTGGCCGAACTTTTTTACTAAAGAACCATTAAAGGACCTTGGTGAAAAACTATCCGATTCAGGTGTCAAAGTAGACCCGACCGACGAAGAAAGTTTGATTAGCTTGCAAAAGCAACTTCAAGAGGGGAAAGGACCCTATTTTCTGAGACCGAGTGAAGTCATCACTAAAGGATTGGATGAGCCACTTACACTGTATAGACAGAGCTAAGTCCCTAATTTATTTGAGAATAAGTCTACTTTCAAAAAACTGGTAATACCTGATTTTTTTCGTTACACTATCTATAAGAGGTAGTATTCAATGGAAAAGCTCACCAAAGGCCAGCGCACACGAAAACGCATCCTAGATACGGCTATAGAGCTATTTGCCACCAATGGATTCGAAGCTACGTCTTTCAGAGAAATTGGTGATGAGTGTGATATGTCCCAGCAGGGTGTAATGGGACACTTTAAAACAAAAGATGAACTATTTTTTGGGGTCGTAGATCGCATCAAAGAAGAAACTTACTATCTTGTAGAAAAGTTTAAAGACCCTAAAGACAACGCTTTTGAACTGCTATTAAAACATCATAAGGTTCAGCTCGAACTTGTAAGTAAACATCCGACATTCATGCAGATGTTTATTCTAATGTACTACTATTCAAGTTTTAAACCACATGTTCAAAAGTTCTATGGTGAGATTGCTAAATATGCGCGGTCACAATATGAAGCCTACCTACACGCTGGTATAAGAGAAAATGCTTTTGAATTCTCATGCACGGTAGAGGAAATGGCGGAGCTTCTTCACGATGGAATGCAGTCGAATATGATTCACCTTCTTATTGATAAAAAACGCGGAGCAAAAAAGCATTCGGCTAAAAAATGGGAAGAGTTTGTCAGACAGTTAACGAATTACCAGTCCTAACTACAATATACTAATTGGCGGCAAGCGTCAGTGGTGACTTCATTTGACCAAATTAGGGTCCAAGGACTATCCCTCTAATTCACTTGAGAGGGGTTTTAAATGCTTAATTTTCGAATGACTATTGTAATTACCGTTCTGACATTAGCTGCGTCTTTAGGGCTCGCAAAAGAAGAGCAATTTCGCCTTTATTCCACAGCTGACAATTTTGTAATTGAGCTTAACTTAGAAGACGGCGGATTTGGGTCTGTAACAACTTGGATGGGAACTTCGCGCGTTCAATACAAAAAAACCTATACGGGTTACTCAATAGAGGTCATGGAAACACTTTCCTCACTTTCTTATCCGAGTCTACCTTGGGGAGAAAATGGGTCCCTGATACAAGTTATGGCTCAAGACGATCTCAAGACCATTGTTTTAAAGCGTAAATTAAATTTTAAACGAGCTTACTCCGTGACTATGGACTTTTCTCGAAAACTGACAGGCCCCAATCCGATGCAGGATCAAGGCGAGTTAGTTATCGATAGAGAGTTCTCTCAAAAGATTTCTAAAGCAGAGTTCTTAGCCATGCCTAAAAATCATTTTGGTCCAAGGAGAACCCGTGGATTTGATAATAAGAAGGATTTGTCTTTAATTCTGCCTGGTAAGGAAAGTAATAGTGCTCAGTACATTTATCTCGAAGCAAAATCCGATTACGCAGCAAAAAGAGTTTTAAACTCTGATTTCCAAAACTTTGACTCTGTAGATATGTCTTATGAGTTCAATCATGTAGGACGACAACTTGTTGTGAAAAACACCAATGAAACTATGACGTATGATTTCT
>CAZFYV010000370.1:0-3349 GCA_964523195.1 uncultured Pseudobdellovibrionaceae bacterium | reverse complement strand
GTGTTTTAGAAGTTCCTCGAGAGGGAAATACCGATTTAGTTTTTGAGTCTCCTGGGTATGAGAAGGGTAGTTACAAAATAGGAAGTACTGTGGACTCCTGGTTTTGGGCGAACCTTGTGTCCTTTTCTTGGATTGGAATGTTAGTCGACTACTCTAACGGAAGAGGTAAAACACCATCTCCTTCGAATGTGTTTTTAGCCATGAGACCCGAAGGAGATTTTGACTCCAGTGAACAGGTTGAAACTGTTATAGAAGCACGCGCCGAGAAAAAAGATGTTTTATTTTCGGGGAGTCAAAGCTTTCCAATGGGCTGGCCTGAGCGATGGTATTACGAAACACAAGAGCACAGGTATTGGACAATAGTGGGCGAGATCAAATCTGATCAGAGTGAGGCCATTGTAAGTTCGAAACGAAAAGCTGAGAAAGTCATTCAAGTTGAGTTTCCATCAAATCGTTTTAAGGGGCCTTTTCCATACGAATCTACTAGTATGGAAATTAAAAGAGTTGGTGGTAAGTTTCAGTCATGGCGTATTGTTCGCGTAAAACAAAAAGATGTGAATAAGCTTCGCAGATAATAGTTTGTTAGGTTTTCCTCCTCCAGATAGCTAGGTCATCTCAGTCAATTTTCAATTAAAAGTAAGACTTTTGGACTTTTTATTCTAGAAAGATGGCTTCACATTATTTTGAATCAATTTGAAAAGGTAAAATTTTTTTACAATTTTTATCTCTATCGAAAAGAGAAGAAACTTATTATTTGTAATTACTGAGACTATTGCTTAGTTAGTAATTACTAGTACTTATGAGGTTTTTAGAGACGTTTTGTCGTTGAAATTGATCAAAAATATAGTTCGATTATAGCGAATGAAATCTTACTAATTATCGATTTTACAAGTGTTCAGGAACTCTTTAACATCACAAGCAATCAAGTCACTTTTGAAAACAACTTTTTGAAAGTGAAGCAAATTAAGTGTGATGAGAATTATTAAGGAGGCCTCGAATGAAGAAGGTATTAAAAGCATCATTATTGGTAATTGGATTAGCTGGGTTCCTACTCCCTGCAACTGGTTTTAGTTTTTCTGGAAAGAAAGTCGATAAAATGGCTGAACATATGGGAACTCTCCCTGATGGTCCAAAGATGACTGAAGATGATATCAAAAAAGCCCAAAAAATGTGGGGCGATGCAGTTGTCGCAATAGGGGAAGCTAAAAACCCAACAGAAGTCGCAAAAAAAGCTGCTAAGTCAGCATACGCCTTTGAAATGGGCCCGATCATGTTTAAGCCAACACTTACTCATGGAGACACCACGTTCCGCCCAGATATAGAAGGTACATTATCTTACTTTGTTTCAGGTAACGCGAAGTACTCTGGCGATAAGGGATTCGCTCTTAAGCCGTGGACGAATGTGAGATTTGATAACAATAATATTTTAATCTTTGGCAACAAAGCCCTTGCGATGGGTCACTACTTCTTTACTGACAAAGCGACTGGTAAAGAAACCAAGGTTGAATATACCAAAGGCTATGTAAAAACGAATGACGGTCGAGTTCTTCTATTCTTGCAAGACTCCTCTCTCCCATATACCCCACCACAAGCTCAAAACGTTACTGCGAAGTAACGCTAGACCCATAATACAGACCGCCGACGTTTGTCGGCGGTCTTTCCCTTTTTATCTTCTAAAGAGTTCTACTTGTAGGTTTGCAATATATGGTCGTAGAATTAGCTAAATGATTCTATTACTTATAATTTGTATTGTGGCATCCGTAATCTCCCTTGGTTTGACCCTCTTTCTTGGAGTAAAGGGCATAATCATCGGTTCTCTGATCAATGGAATCGCTTTTGCTTTTTCTTATACAGCTTTGAGTGGCTTTGGAAGTCCCACCGGATATGTACCCAAAATTAGTTTCGGTACTTATCTCATTTGTTTTTTTGCTTTCTTTTTTGTGTCTGGGTTTCTTTTAGCTGGTCCATACCTTATAAAAGCTCAAATTACGGGGGTGGGGAACTCTCCTAAGTGGTTGGCTGTTTGGGTTATACTATTTGCAATTGGTATTTTTATTACATTTTTTGCCCATAACTTCAAAAGACAGTACTCAGTTCGAATTAAGCATCCTGAGAGTATTGAGCTTAATTATCAAAATACTTTAATCAAAGGTCATCTTTGGGGACAAGAAATTGATACTTATTACATAAATTCCCGTGGCAGTAGTGGAGTAGGTGCCTTCGAGTATGTATGGCTCCGACCCAGCAAACTTGAAGTAATAATCAATGAAAAATCCAGTTTTGTTGATGTCTCCAAGCAAAAAGGAAGCATTCATTTGGTCCTTGATGAGAATGGAGACGTTTCTTTAAATCTTGAGTTTATGAAAAAGCTCGAAGAACAGAAGAATAAAAGAGAATCTAATTAGAGTTATATTGAGAGAGTAAAATGAACAAAATTCCTGAGTATTTATTAAGTATCAACGAAGCAAAGTCTTGTTGATGCCCAGAAAAGAAAAATTAGCAGAGCCCTGGTGCCATTGTATGTTGGGACTCAACTCAATGGATTGAAGGTGCTTGGAAAAGACCTCAAAGAGCGTTTTAAAAAGCCTCCATTGGATTTATCTGATTAGAGTGGCTTTAGAAGACATCTGTCTGACAATATGTACTAATGCTGGAATTAGAGTACAATTTATCATAAGGTGTGGAGATACAAAAACTGGCTTTTTTGATATTAGAGTTGAGGGAAGAGCAATGGCACATAGATATTTAGATGAACTTTTCAGCGATTCGATTAAAAAAGTTCAGGAAGAAATGGGCTCTAGAAAGAACTATGAGCGTATGGCTGAACGTTCGAGCAATGACGGAAAGCTTACGGAAGACGAAGTCGATTTTATTCAAAAAAGAGATAGCTTCTATATAGCTTCGGTCACTGAAGATGGATGGCCCTATGTTCAGCACCGTGGAGGCCCAATAGGCTTTGTTCAGGTGCAAAATGAAAGTACACTGATTATCCCAGACTATTCTGGCAATCGTCAGTACGTCACTGTTGGAAATACACGAGTGAATAATAGAGTTTCAATTATTCTGGTGGATTACCCAAATCGTGCTCGATTAAAAATAATGGGGCATTTGAGTGAGATCGATAAAGATGATATTTCAAACGATCAATCCGATTACAAAGCCAAAGTTGAAAGATTTTTTAAAATTGAGGTCGTTGGATACGACTGGAATTGTCCTCAGCACATTCATCCTCGGTATACCGTGGAACAAATCGAGGAGATTCAAAAGCTAAGGTCTTAAGCTATAACTTTAGAGCGTTGAGACATGACTTATCTACAGCTCAATTCGTTTATCAGGTTTAGAAACATGA
>CAZFYV010000369.1:0-3399 GCA_964523195.1 uncultured Pseudobdellovibrionaceae bacterium | reverse complement strand
TCGTACATGAGATGCTTTCTACATTAGCTCTTATAAAGCGCAACTACAATGTTGAATTGTCTATGGGCTGGTTGTGGGTTCACCTTTGGTAAATGTTGATTTATCCAATGATTTCGGGGAGATATAATCTTTTAAAAAGCGCGCAGTGTGACTCTTTTTCTTGCGAATGAGCTCGTCTGGAGTTCCGTAGGCGACTATCTTTCCGCCGCCGTCGCCAGCCTCAGGTCCGATATCTACGATATAATCGGAGCGACTAATAACTTCGAGGTTATGTTCGATCAATAAAACGGAGCCTCCGGTTTCAACAAGCTGATTTAAGACCTTCATTAGGAGATCGATTTCTCTAAAGTGTAGCCCTGTTGTTGGTTCATCTAAAATATAAAGAGTTGCTTTTTGATTTGTTTGAAGTAGCTCTTTTGCAATTTTGAGGCGTTGGCTTTCTCCTCCGCTGAGAGAACTTGCCGGTTGCCCAAGTTGCAAATAATCGAGACCTACATCCTTTAAAAAAGATAGGGGCTTACGTATGTTCGGGTAACTCACAAAGAAATCCATTGCCTCTTGAACGGTAAGATTCAAGACGTCATAGATATTTTTGTTCTTATATTTAATCTCTAGAATTTCATCACGGTAGCGTTTTCCATTACATGAATCACAGGGAATAGAAACGTCATCCATAAAAAGCATATCGATAGTTTCAAAGCCAAGACCTTTACATACCGGGCATCGACCACCATCTACATTTAAGCTAAAGGTTCCTGGAGTATATCCACGGGACTTTGACTCTCTCGTAGTAGCGAATACATTTCTGATGGCATCAAAAATTTTCATATAGGTTACGGGGCTACTGCGAGCTGTTTTACCAATCGCTTTTTGATCGATAAGAAGAATATTTTTGATAAACTCAGTTCCACTTAAAGTGTCAAATTCTTTTGTTGGCAGAAACTCTAGACCAAGTTCTCTGGCTACAGCTGGATACAAGGTTTGAGTAACCAGAGTAGATTTCCCAGAGCCAGAAACACCCGTTACAGTTACCAATCGATTAAGTGGTAGTTCAAAATCTATCTTTTTTAGATTGTTACCTTTGCAGCCAGTGATATTAAGTTTGTACTTATAGGTTTCAATCTCTACCGGGCGAGGCGTAAGTTGAGGAATCCACTTCTTAGTTTGAGATAAATAAGGAACTGTTTTGGAGTCTGAAGATTTATAAAACTCATTAGTTTCTCCAGCAAAAACAACTTCTCCGCCTTGCATGCCGGAGCCAGGACCCATCTCAATAATATGAGTACTGTTCTCAATAACGTCGCGATCATGTTCCACGACCACCAGTGTGTTACCCAGTTTTTTTAAATCGTTTAAAATATTAATCAGTCGCTCATTATCTCTTGGGTGAAGTCCGATCGTTGGTTCATCCAAAACATATAATGCTTGTGATAATCCCATCCCCAGTTGTTTAGCGAGAGTTAATCGTTGAAACTCTCCGCCAGATAAAGTTTTTGTAGGGCGATCAAGGGTCAGATAACTCACTCCAACGTCGACTAAAAATTTAAGTCGAGAATTGATCTGTCTAAAAATTTCTCCAGCGATTTCTTCTTCATTTCCATCGAGTTCTATGTCAGTCATGGTTTCGTAGAGCTCACCGATGGTCATTCGAGAGAGCATATTAATCGTGTAGTCTGCGATATCGACGAGTTCAGTCTCGGGCTTTAATCGCGTACCTTCACAGTCTGGACATTCAAATGCACTTTTAAATCGCGATAAGAAAACGCGAACGTGCATTTTATATTTTTTAGTCTCGAGATATTCAAAATATCCGCGAACTCCGTAAAAATCTTCATCGCCTTCCCAAATTAATTCTTTTTGGCTATCTCGAAGGTCTTTGTATGGTTTTTCGATAGAGATGCGTTTTTTACGACAAAAGCTTAAAAGTTTTCTTCGGTCGTGAGCCGCACTTGGCATGGCAAATGGAGATAGAGCTCCTTCTGCGAGTGATAAATTTGGATTAGGTATGATCTTTAAGGGATCTAAATCTAAAGTATTCCCAAATCCGTTACAAGTCTCACAAGCCCCTAGGGGATTGTTAAAGCTAAATAATCTTGAGCTAAGGGGAGGAAAGCTAAAACCGCAAATCGAACAGGCATTGTCTTCGCTGAAGTTAAGAACATCTCCATCAGTGGTTAAAACACGCGCTCGGCCACCTGGTATTCCAGAATTAAACTTTAGAGACGTTTCATAGCACTGGTGAATTGAATCTATGAGACGGCTTCGATCATCTTTTTTGAGAACAACTCGATCGACTACAATAAAGAAGTCGCGTTTCGGAAGTTCTGAGAGTTTAGTTTGTGGGGAGATTTCTTTGATCTCACCCATTTTACCTTCTTTGGGTTTTTTAAGGCATGGTGCAATTAGGTATTCATTAATGAGTTCTGTTTCATCTTTTGACTTTTTAGGCGGAATATAGATTCGTATAAAACCTTCTTTTAATAAATAATGCAGAAGTTTTTTGCCTTTTAAAACGGAACTATCAAAATAAACAGGTGCTAGTAGGTAGGTGCGCTTGTCTTCCAATTCTTTGAGAGCCCGGTCGGCAGCTTCACTAGGAGTTTCAGATTGAA
Source organism: uncultured Pseudobdellovibrionaceae bacterium (assembly GCA_964523195.1). Classification (GTDB taxonomy): domain Bacteria; phylum Bdellovibrionota; class Bdellovibrionia; order Bdellovibrionales; family JAGQZY01; genus JAUHWN01. Next base: position 787 of record CAZFYV010000369.1, on the reverse strand, counting down.
TTTCAAATTCATAGGTTGGGCATCTCACAACACCAATTTTTTCATACAAAAGACGCAAATAATCTATAACTTCGGTAGAAGTTCCAACGGTTGACCGACTGGTTTTGACAGAGTTTTTTTGCTCTATAGAAATAGCTGGCGGAATATTTTCAATTCCCTCAATATCTGGCTTAGGGGCTTTCCCTAAAAACTGGCGCGCATAATTTGACAGACTTTCAATATAGCGACGTTGACCTTCGGCAAAGAGAGTCTCAAAAGCCAAAGAACTCTTTCCTGATCCGCTTGGTCCGCAGATCACTGTGAAAGAGCCGATTGGAATTTTAACTTCAACATCTTTAAGGTTGTTTTGCTTTACACCCCAAAGGTGAATTTCGTTCATTCAGCGAGATCCTGTTTGAAGAAGTCTACTTCTTCTTCCTTAGGCGCAGGGTTATTAATATTGAGCTTAGGCTGAGTGCCATCAACAAAAGCTTGAGTAACAACTTCTTTAGAAGAAGCGGAAGCCAATTTACCCGTTTCTGAATCGATGTTGGCAAAAACTATCCCGTTAGGAACAGGGAAGGTGAGTTCGGGTAATTTATTTGTATGGAGGTCTTCCATATATTTTAACCAAATTGGTAAAGCAGCGCGCCCGCCTGCTTCTCCGCGGCCAATACTCTTCTCATCGTCATAGCCGACCCAGACGCCCGTGGCAACCTGGGGAGTATATCCAATAAACCATGCATCGTAATAACCGTTGGTGGTCCCAGTTTTACCGGCCACATCACGATTTAGGCTCCTTGCACGC
>CAZFYV010000368.1:0-3400 GCA_964523195.1 uncultured Pseudobdellovibrionaceae bacterium | reverse complement strand
CAAAGAAACGAGATCTGTGGAGGTAAAAGAGTTTTCGCAGTTATTTGCTAAAACTGTACTTGTCGAGATCAAAATTAAAGTGACAGCTATAATAAGGGCCTTCATCAAAACTGATCCCTCAGCTGTTCGACGTCACCAGGGGTAATCACAGGCTTTTTAGTCTGTTCAGTATGGTCGACATAAGTTTTATGATTGGATCTCGAGAACTCTAAGGTTCTCTCTTCTAACAAATTAAGGAATTTTGATTTGATTTCTAAATTTGAAAGACTTGAATTTTTAGTCCATAAATTGCCCACGAGCCCAGCCACAAGAGGACTGGCCATCGACGTGCCGCTAGCATGTCGATAAGTGTTTCTAGGCCAAGCATTGGTAACAGCAACACCGTGTGCGTATAGATTAATTAGGTCTCTATCGAAATTAGAGAAACTTGCAAGTCTTCCATCCTCATCAACTGCGCCTACGACAAGTATATTCGGAAGTCGAAAGTTGATAGGGAAGCTATATTCGTTGTCCACCTGAAAATGTATTGTTTCATTTCCAGCGGCAACTACAAAAAGCATTTCCTTTGCCTCTTCCATTACTTGATTAAGTTCATCTAAGGCCTTTTTTATTTCATCAGATTTAAACTCAAAGGTCAGAGTGCCATCGTCGTCGACGTTGTAGATGTCTCTATGTCTAAAACCAAGACTCATATTTACAAGTTTATAGCCGCGAATCTTCGCATATTCTACGGCCCTTTTGACTTCGCGAAGTGTTCTTATGGTTCCTGAGCCCTTTATTCTTATAGGAACAACTGAACAGAGGTTATCGCAGGCTTGAAGCATTGTTCCTGTAACATGGGTGCCATGTCCTGGTGTACTTGGAACTAATATTTCAATTAGAAGCTGAGCTCCAAATTTGAAGAAGTTCTTAAAGTATTCTCCTGTGACAGTTTCATAGCTGTAATAAAAACTATAGTCGTCGAAGGCATTCAGGTCGTTATCGGCAAAATCAAATCCGAAGAGGTCATTTTGAATATTAATAGAATCTATTACTATTTCGTTGGTGTTGTTATTGAGATGTAAGAAAGGAGAAATCTTTTCGTGATTGTGATCTGCGCCAGTGTCAATAATAGCAACAGGAAAAAGATCGGACCTTCCAGTGCCCTCATATACAAAGTTGGCTCCTCTTAGTCGATAACCTAGTGAGCTAACCGGGATAAATTCTTCACCTTCAAGAGGGGCTTCAGTCAAATTTTGACCGAGAGCTCGATAAGGCTGGGTGTCTTCCGCAAGGTCGTTTTCAAATAGATGACTTTTATCAGATTCAAGGTTTCTTTGAAATACAGTGTCCAAAACGGGGCCCAGTAGAGGAACAGATAAAATGAAAAGAAAAATAAGAGATCTGAGGAACCTAGCCATAGGGGCCTTATCTGCAAGACAGTTGCCACGATATGTAGATTTCTGGTTTGTGAAGTCGTTTATATTTGATCTTAGTATATTGGAGTGGGGATCCCCACGAGATCGCTCTCAACCCGAGCAAATTGTTGTCTTTCGAGCAAAAAATGACTTTAAGGAGTAGGTTACGAGCTAGTTTTGATCGTATTTTCTTAGTCGATGATGTATTCGACGTTTGTAAACTGCTCTTCGTTTGAGAATACGAACAAGAAGATCAAGTCCTTGTCACCTTTATTCATGGTGTGGTGATAGGCAGCGCCTTCAATAAAGAGACCTTCTCCACCATTGAGGATATGAGGTTTCTTATTGATATAGCTGGTAGCAGTACCGTCTATGATATAGTAGCCTTCATAGTGATCTTCCGGGTGTTTGTGCTCCATGAGTTCTGCACCAGGAGGAATTTTGGCGAACCCAAAAACCATGGATGCAAAAGGGTAGTCTTGTTTTCCATCAAAAACAAATTTAGTAAGAACTGGGTTTCCTTCAGCCCATTCACTCCAGTCTGGCAGCTTGTCCAAGTGGTTCACATAAGGATAACGCTCAGAAGATAGCCATAGACCTTGTGTTTGCTGAATATTTTCGAGTCCAGTGTTATAAGTTTCAAAGGCAACCAGCTCATCATTAGTTAACTCATATTGGAAAGAGTTTCCTGCAGGAATAAAAACGACACTACCTGGGGATAAATTGTACTCTTCCCCTGAGAACTTTAGAACTGCAGTTCCAGAAAAAATATAGAGGAGTTTGTCAGATGAGTAACTCCTTGGTGTTTTAGTCAAATTTGAGGAGTTGGTGATCTTCCTAACTTTCATTCCTAGATCGGAGCTAGGATCCTGGGGCATGCGCCTTACAGTTAAGTAATTGGAAAATTGACTTTCACAAACAGAGTTTGGGGATGCTTGAACACTAGAATAAATACATGAAACTGCGCAAATTGACGTAAAGATCTTAGCGAATAGAAAAGTAATGGATCTCATAGGCATTGTAAGCATCCTCAGTTCTTATTTGTTTTAGTATATTAGAGCTAATTACAAAGAGTGGACCAATAGATCATTAGCAGTTGGGATTCGATCGCATGCTTGAGGTGCGTTCCTACTAAAATTTAAAAGCTTATTATTTCTACTAAGATTTTAAAGTAAATTTCGTTTCGATTGACGAAATTAGACGTTTATCGTCGGATTCTCGATTGAGTTTTACAAATTTACCCGTTATCTGTCGAATTGAAGTTTGGTAACTGCTTAATATAACAGTAAAATTTTCCATTGCCCTTTTAAATTAGAGTGGTTGTGATACTCCCTGTTTTCGAGAGTAAAAGTTAAAGGGAGAGTTTATGAAACTACTAATTAAAATCCTCTTAGTTATGTGTATTGCGAATCTTTCGTTTGCTATGGGTAATCCACCAAATCCCCCTATGAGTGCAGTTGATGAGACTGTCGAAGGAAGTGTTAAGCTTTACGAATACAATGCTGATAATCACAAACGTGGAATTTTTGAGCCATCTGGATCTTATCTCATGGTTGAAACCAGAGATGGTGTGATGACTCTTAGTGAATGTAATCAAAATGATGTATGCGAAGAAGGTCAATCTCTTGCATTAGCTGATTTGAATGTTCTGATTGATGCTTACAATTCTCATGCAGGGTATGATGTTCTTCTTATGTTCGGTTGGATATTAGGAGCATTCGCTATGGTCGGAGTTTGTGCTAAGTCCGCTAACTGTACGGCTTTGGCGTCTAAGGTTCCGGATATTCTTGGCGCCCTAGGATTCTTTGCGGTTGTAATTGGCGGATCAATTAAGACGACTGAACTTTTGTTGCCTAACCTTGAGTTAAAACCTGAAGTGAGAAGCGCTACTCGTTTTATGAGGACTAAAGAGGGGCTAGTAAAAGAAGTTTCTGCTGGTAGCTTCGATGAAATCAAGGTTCTTTTTTCTAGGTTAACTATGAAAGCAAAAGAATTTAAAGCAA
>CAZFYV010000367.1:0-3410 GCA_964523195.1 uncultured Pseudobdellovibrionaceae bacterium | reverse complement strand
ACCAGGATGGCCCAAGCTGGCTTAGACACCCTGCTAAAAAGTTATGAGTTCAGGAGGAACACATGATGGAAGAACAACAAATCGTCACCAACCAAGAATTAATCCAAGATGAAAAGTATGTGGTTTTCGTCGAGAATGAAAACAACTGTCCTCTTTGCGGTTCGGGATTGGAATTAACTTACAATTCTAATTACCAAACTAGGGAAATGAAAGAAGATGCGAATTGCCCATCTTGCAAGATTCAAATCAAAACTAGAACTTTTTCTATTCAATAGTTATTTTTTTTCGGGAATAAGGTCACCGCTATAAAGTGTGGCCTTTAAGTTGCCAAACTTAAACGACATGGGGATTTTAACTTCCCCACTTTCCCCTTCGACTTTCTCAAAATCTCTCTGCACAAAAAGAGCATGCTCTGTGGTCCCATCGCCACGCTCTAAAAAGGAGTAGTCTTCTTCAGAAAGTTCACTGCAACTCACTCCACCAGATCTTGGATTGATTTCCATGGTAATTTTCATATCAGAGCAAGTAAGCAACACATGCCCCATAGGCTCTTCCAAGGCTATACGACTGACTGATCTTTCGTTCAGAATCAAGGCCATGGCTCGACGCCCATGATTCTTGTACAAAGACTCCATGAAATCATTTTCAAAAACAGAGGAACTTCTTCGACCTAACAAAATTGAAAATGGCATCTGATCCGCCGGAATCTCAATGGCCGAAAAATCTCCCAGGACTGGGGGCAAAAGAAAATAGAGATGCCCCTTTTGACAGGAGACACTTGGGTCTATAACTGCCATTTGAAAACTGGAATCTTTAGGGACGACAATTTTGACTCCTAGTTTTTTCAATCGCTCATAACCAGGAATCATTTCATTAGCTGGCGGCATAAAATATGTGTTGTATTTAACGCCACCTTCTTCTGCCACAGCGGGATCAAGATCTTCACCATCCATTGAAATGTATTGGATTCGAAGAATATTCTCGTCAACAAGCTCATTTAAGTCGCGGTATATTGATCTTACAAAGGCAGGATCGTCTTTTTCTTTTTCAAGAAGATCTGCGAGATGAAATGCCACATCCTTTGCGAGAGCTTTTCCACTTCGCTTAACAAATTCGGCGACTTTTTGTAATCGAGCTGCTTTTTTCATAGGTTGTCCTAGCTCTAGTTAAACTCAATTCGTTCTCAATGTCATTCGTCTCAAAATGAGACTCACCTTCAGGTTGTCATTTTATGACATAAGTCGGGGTTAATATTAATTAAGAGCCCGGGGTAGAAAGGACGCTCTCCTCTTTACCTCATAATTTAATTGACCAAATTTCAATGATTACCCTTGAAGAGGCGGCGCCAACCGCCTCTTCGCTTTTTTAGACTACTCAGTCTCAGATGTTTTATCTTCAGAAGACTCTACTTCAGAATCATCTTCCAAATTCTCTTGATGAGTATTGAAAAACTTAAAAATATTTTGAGCATCTTTTTGTGTAATACCTTTTACAAAACTCAATTGCTCAGCTGAAGCATTAGAAACTCGCTCTACATCCCCGAATGCTTTCAGAAGTGCTTTCTTTTTCTTTTCTCCAAGCCCCACAATCTCATCAAGTTGACTGGCAAAGCTGGTTTTGTCTCTTAATTTACGATGAAACTCGATCGCGAATCGGTGCGCTTCATCTCTAAGACTTACTAAGATTTTAAAGGATGTTGAGTTCGTCTTAAAAGTTACAGGGTTTGATCGGCCCGGAAGATAGAAACGCTCTTCCGTCTCTTGAACTTCCTGATCAGAAAACTCTCCTTTGGTTCTCGCCTTAGCAAGCCCAACCACAGGTATATCTGGACGACCAATCTCCTTCAAAACTTCAACAGCCGCTCGCAACTGCCCCTTACCCCCATCGATTACAATTAGCTGAGGGTCTTCATATTCTTTATGCTCAAACCTGCGAGATAAAACTTCGGCCATAGAAGCGTAATCATTGGCCCCTTCCACCGTTTTTATCTTGTACCTTCGGTAATTCTCTTTACTTGGCTCTCCATTCTCATAAACAACTTGAGAGGCCACAGAGTCCTTACCTTGAAAATTTGAAATATCATAACATTCGATCCGATATGGAAAGTCAGGAAGATGAAATTTATCTTGAATCAGCTTTAAGGCTTTATTTCGTTTCTCTTCTTTTGAAACCTGACTCATAAAGTGGCTTTGAGCATTGTTGGTGGCCATATGAATAAGACTCTGGCTTCTAGAACTACCTCCATAAAAGACTTTTATTTTACGTTCACTTCGCTCTTCAAGAACGGCTTGAAGGAGTTGATTTAAATCTCTACCTAAATCAACAGGTAAAACTAGCTCATCAGGAATAATATTATCTTGATAATACTGATTCAGAAACGAAACAAACCATTCGCGAGGATCGTCATTGGAGTCTTCGGCATTAATATGGGCAAAAAAGTTTGAGCGGTGGCCTATTACACGACCCTTTCTGATGTGAAGACTTTCTATTAGCGTACCTCTGTGATCGCCAAAAAATCCAAAGACATCCTGATCACGATCGTTATCCTGAGCATCGTTCACGACGGTTTGTTGTTCTAGAATTTTTTTAACGGACTCAATGGAATCCCTAATCCTAGCAGCAGCTTCGTAGTTTTCCCGATCAGACTCTTCCCACATTCTTTCTTCCAGAGTTGAAACGACATTTTTATCTTTCCCTCTCAGAAAACTAAGAGCGCCTTTCATATCCTTGCGATACTCTTCTTCATTGATGTAATCTACACAGGGAGCCCCACAACGGCCTATCTGATGGGTCATACACGGACGCTTTCTGGTTTTCATAAAAGCATCTTTACAATCTCTAATCATAAAAGTTTTATTGAGAAAGCGAATGGTTTCTTTAACCGCATAACCACTGGTGTAAGGTCCAAAGTAGATGCTACCATCGTTGCGTACCTTGCGAGCGACATAGAGTCTCGGAAAGGTGTCAGCATTGCTATATTTAATATAAGGATATGCCTTATCATCTTTAAGTCTAATATTGTATCTAGGCCGATACTTCTTAATTAAAGAGGCTTCTAATAAAAAGGCTTCGACTTCAGTCTTTGTTAGGATGTACTCAATATCTTGAATATGGGAAACCAAGAACTTCGTTTTAGGCGAGATATCCTTCGATTCAGTGAAGTAGCTTCGAACTCGATTACGAATGACCTTAGCTTTACCAACGTAGATGACTTTCTCTGCCTTATTCTTCATAAGGTAGACGCCTGGCTGCTTAGGAAAGTCCTTTACTTTTTCGATGAGACCTTCAATGCGCTCACTACGTTTACTCGCCATAGATTACTCAATACTCCCCGAGAGTTGAGCTAATTGTATCATCTCTAAGCGACGAATTTCATCTCTTAGGTTAGCGGCTTCTTCAAAATCTAGATT
>CAZFYV010000366.1:0-3417 GCA_964523195.1 uncultured Pseudobdellovibrionaceae bacterium | reverse complement strand
GCATTAAAGCCGGCACGAAGCCTCATTCTTTGTCGGTGGCGATCTGGAGTGCTTTGTCTTTGCAGTGACTCATGTCTGAGTCGCATATCTCCAAAAGCATTGAATCTAAAGTTCTTATTGATAAATTCTTTCGTGAGAGTTTGAAGGAATCCATTTGGTGCTCTCTTGATGCTAGCTTCTTCACGAGTTGGTTTTAGTTCACTTGCAAAAATTTGTGTTGAAGCGAGAAGTAAGATTCCTGTAAAGAATGAGAGTATCGTTTTAAAGCATCCGTGCTGCATATTCAGTCTTGTCCCTAAGCTAGAGTCTGAGTTCTTCCAATGAACATAAAAGTAGCCTATGGCAATTGCAGATTGTTTGCAAAGCGAAGCAAAAAAAATTGCGTAAAGTTAGCTTGTCTTCTAATAAGGATGCAGATTGTTAGGAGTATTTTATCTCTTAAGAAATTTGAAATAATCGTTGCCGACGATATCCAACTCCCAATCTGGGCCCATTGCAGATAAGTCGTACTTAACAACAGGTTCACCACCGTCAATAACAACATCTCTGCCGACAACCATAAGAATATCTTTTTCTTCGTCGGTTTCATCGTTATAAGCGGGAATGGAAAAGGATTCCACTTTCGAGTTAGCGGGTAAAAAGCCTTCAATCATATTCATTTGAAGAATGAAGGAGTGGGGAACTCTTTGAAATCGGATGAAAGCTTTACCAGATACTCCCTCGATCCACTTGACCCACATTCTGATACCAATTGAATTAACCGATTTAGCGTCGCCCAAATCAAAAACGAAATCATTACCAGGAAGCTCCTGCCCATCGTTAAGAACTGATTCTTCATCGAGATTTCCACTGCCGAATAATTTGCCGTCTTTAATTTCAAACTTCATCTTTGCTTCCTCCGCAGGGATTATTTTATAGAATTCGAAAAATGATGTGAAGTAAGACTTTATAAATGTACAAATGAGTCACAAAGCTCGACTTTGATCTGTATTTGACCCTTATTAAGGCTTTATAACCTGGCTAAAGTATTGAGTACTGGACCTAATACTCCGATGAGCCTTCATGGACTCCACAGTGAAATGGTCTTTGCGCAGCAAGATACTCATCATGATTTTTGTCATTCTCATTCTGGGACTTGGATCCTTTTTATTGACCATGACAAACCTGGTTCAAAAAGATAAGACGGCGTATTTGTTCGATAATGGTATGCAAACCAGTAAAAATATAGGCCAGTCTTTTAACTCCTACCTTTCTCAAACCTATAAAGATCTCGCATTCATTTTGGGCGATCTTAATGCCGAACAAAGAAGTTTTGGGGCGTCGGCCATGGCCAGGTGGCGTTGGCAAAAAGAAATGATAAAAGCTTCTATTTATAGAAGAAGTCAAGATGGGAGCATGTCTTGGATCAACGAGCTTGAGAAAAGGAGTGCTTCTAGACTCGAGCTTTGGTCACCTGAAGACCGAGCTCAGATTTTTGCTGAGCTAAAAGATGAATCCATTCTATTTTTTCCTTTAGATGATCATGGTTTTGTTAGAGCGATCTACAAGTTTCAAGGAGCATCAGCTTACTATGCTGTGGTGACATTAGATTTGAGAAATCTTTATACGGCCATTTCAAATGATCGTGGAGATTTGAGCGTCATTATGAATCATCGTAATGAGTTGGTATTGGCCAATTCGAACCCTGAAAGTTATTCTCCGAGCTTATTGCGAAATTTGGCGCTAAAAGACCGTAGCTTTACGGGTTCGAAAATGGTGGTCGATGAGTCGGGTGATCAATACTTGGTTTCATTTTCTTCCATCCAAAACAACAGTTTAGTAGTTGCCCAGGTCACTCCGAGAATGGCAGCTTTTTTACCAGTTTATATCGCCATTGAAAAAATTGTTTATCTCTTCTTAGGTCTTCTCTCTAGTCTGTTGGGCTTTGGCCTTTTAGCTTCCGAGCGAATCACTTCTCCTTTGATGCGAATTAAAGAAGCAGCGGAAAAAGTTGCTACTGGTGAGTTTGAAGTTAATCTGAAAATTGAATCTAAAGATGAAGTTGGATTATTGGCTAAGGGCTTCAACCATATGAGTTCCGAGGTTAAAAGACTGATGGACGAAAATGTCCTCAAAGGACGAATGGAGTCCGAGCTTGAAACTGCAAAAACAGTTCAGGAAACTCTTTTTCCGAACTCTTCTTTTTACCATAAGAATCTGATTCTCGAAGGATTCAATCAACCAGCATCGGAGTGTGGTGGTGATTGGTGGTATTACCACGAATACGAAGATTCGATATTAGTGGTACTTGGAGATGCTACAGGTCATGGAGCCCCCGCTGCTTTGCTTACTGCGTCTGCGCGATCAGCATTTTCTGTAATTCAAAGACAGGGTGTTAAGTCTCCAAAAGATGTTGTCAAAATAATGAATGAAACTCTCCATGATACGGCCCATGGGAAAATCAATATGACAGCCTTTGTGGGCCTCTTTGATAAAGAATCAACTAAATTAACTTACTCACTTGCGAGTCACAATCCTCCATATGTTTTACCTGAAGATCTCAATCCCGATATGAAGATAAGACAGGTTAAAACCTTGAGTGGTAATAACCATCCTCGTTTGGGAGAGCGTTTAGATGTTACCTATACAGAGTCTGAAGCTGAGCTCAAGCCGGGTCAACATCTTGTTGTATTTACAGATGGGCTAACGGAATTGCAAAGTCCCGAAGGAAAAGACTGGGGAGATAGAAAGTTCGTAAAATCCGTAATAAAGGCGATTACCGGTACTTCGAGTCTAAATGCGGCCATGAAGCAAGTTGAATCAGATGTGGAAAATTACCGTCAAGATAGAGATCTTGACGATGATTGGACTCTTGTTTTTATAAATAGAAAATCTTAGATATTGTCTAATGACTGGGTTCTAAAGATGGACTCGTCTTTTTGATCATCGATCCAACGAGTTCCGTTAATGATTTCTGCCATATTGTAGACTGGATCTATCGGGAACTCTTTGTCGAATACAAAATATATAGATTCGTAGTTATCTCTCATCTTTGCAAAAGTTTGGGCTAGGGGATCTACATCTTCCCATGTCACAATTCCGGAGTGGGGAATGAGATCGACACTTTTGTAAATGTTCTTGCACACAATTGTTGAAAGATTCTTATTTTGCCTCTTAAAGTTCACGAGAGTTTCATCATTTGAATTAGTAGAAGCCATTTGAGTGACAATAAGTGAGTCTTCGGGGATCTGTAATTCGTCAATCGTGGATTCGATAAATTGAAGATCACTGAGATCAGGTTTTTCAGTTTTATCAAAGCGAATGACTTTTGCGAAATTATCCTTAGTTTCCTCTTCCACAACTTCTACGTCTTCGATTTTTTCTTGAAGCTCTTTTTTAGTGGCCAACACATACATAGCGAAGTTTCTCCAGTCATCT
>CAZFYV010000365.1:0-3425 GCA_964523195.1 uncultured Pseudobdellovibrionaceae bacterium | reverse complement strand
CATGCACACTCAAGTCACTATTCAATAGAAAAAGGTCTTGAGGTAAGCAGTGAAATACCCTCATTTGATGGTGTCTAGCTCCCTGCATAAGAAAATAGCTGGTATCCTTCTCAAATTTAATGGTATCCAAAGGGTCCATCACAAAGAGTATATTCAAATCAAGTTCCCCCTAATTGCATCTTAGTGCCATTCTACCTGGTAATTCAGGGGAATCACCCCCTATTTCATAAACTTGCAGAGTATCTCACTTAGAGTTAAATTATTTATATGGGATTAGATATCATGATTGCAACCGTTCCGAAGCTTCAGTTGCGATCGCCTATAATCGGGCCTGCTATTCTAAAATCAGTTGCTCAAGATGCTGGATTCACCTGTCTAACAGTAGATTGGAATCTGGACCTGTGGCACTCACACCTAGGCCGAAAATATCCTGAGTGGTGGTATGACACTGATTTAGTTTTTCGATACGAAGCCAATTTTAAAAAAAAGTTTGAGGAAATGAAACCACTAGTTAAAAAGTGGGTTGATCAAGTCGAGGAATTAAGTCCTAGATGGTTAGGACTCTGTATCTTCTCCCAGAGAAGCAAATTTATGACTATTGAAATTTGCAAGGAGCTCAAATCTAGAAATCTAGAAACTAAGATCGTTGTTGGTGGCCCCTTTGTTCATTACTGTGGGAATAATTTCTTGAATCGAGGCTATGTTGACGCTTATATCGAAGGAGAAGGTGAACACGCACTAGTTGCACTATTAAAAGGCGAAGATCATGGCGGAGTAAATGGTTTTGCGCCTCAGATCGATGATCTTGATCAGATTCCTATTCCAGATTATAGCGATTGCGACTTTAGCCTCTATCCAAAACGTTATGAACAGCCAGAAATCTACGATCCAAAAAAGATGGGATCGGATATCTTATATATCACTGGCTCGAGAGGGTGTGTTCGAAGATGTAGCTTTTGCGACGTTGGTTTCCAATGGAAAAAGTTTAGATATCGAAGTGGGAAATCCATTGCTGAAGAAATGCTTACACAACACCGCACCCATGGTATTCGAAGATTTTATTTTACGGACTCCCTCCTAAACGGCTCCGTACCAATCCTTAAAGAACTTTGTGAAACTTTGATTGAAACCTATAAACGTGAAAACATGAAAAAGCTTCGTTGGCAGGGACAGTTCATATGCAGACCTAAGAAGTCAATGCCTCCTGAAATTTTTGATTTAATGGCGGAAGCTGGATATGAGTACGTTTCTATGGGGGTTGAGAGCATTTCTGAAAAAGTCAGAAATGATATGAAAAAACACTTTTCAAATGAAGATCTGCTTTACACCCTCGAACAGTGCCACCGAACTGGAGTTACTGTTTCGATGCTTATGATGGTGGGCTTTCCAACTGAAACCGAATCAGATTTCCAAGAAACTTTAAAGTTTTTTGAAGAGAATCAAAGGTACAGAGACAGCGGAACAATTAGAACTGTGACTCTGGGACCTACCTGTGAAATCGTAAAAGGGTCTCCTCTCTATTTCGATGTTGATAAACTAGGAATACATTTCGATGAGATGGGGCATTGGGTATACAAAGATAATAATATGAAAACTAGAATCGATCGATATATCCGTTTTCATAACTTGATGAAAAATTTGAATTACGACTTAACAGCTAAAACTGTTGCCCACCTGGAAGAAGAGTTGATTCAAATACAAGAACTTGAGAAACTAAGCTCATAACCGATATTGAGTAACTTATGACAAATTTTCTTCTTGTGGGTGGCGGTGGTTTTTTAGGAGCAACACTCAGGTACTTGATTTATATGGGTGTACTAAATTACTCATCAATAAAACCATTTTACGGAACAACCTCAGCAAACTTGATAGGCTGCCTCTTAGGAGGGATTGCTTTCAAGTTTTTTGATCCAAGCCTCAATCAAACTAACCCCTATTACTTTTTTTTCGTTGTTGGGTTTCTAGGGTCTTTAACTACTCTCTCAGCCCTCGCAGGTGAATCAGTCGCAGCCTTGCTAAACGGTCAGTGGGGTATCTTTTCTTTTCACGTTGCTTTGAACGTCTTCGGTGGAATACTCGTTTTTTTCGCGCCAATATTAATTTGGCCTAAGCCCTAAGTTATCTGGCACACTTTGAGCAATTATCTCTTATAAAAGCAGCTTTTTCATAAAGTTTGAGATGAAAATGCTCTTTTGAACACTATTTGGGGACATACTGTCTCAAAGGAGATAACCATGGAGCGATCCATCAAAAATTTTATGACCGAAACTCCAATGACTATCGGCGAAGATACTAGCTTAGAAAAAGCCAAAGCAATGATGCTAGACAACGATTATCACCATCTTCCTGTTTTATCAGGTGGAGAACTTACTGGTATTATTAGTCATAGAGATATTAGTTTTACAGAAGCTATGACTCAAGATCGACCTGACTTTTGCGTTGGTGATGTAATGACTCTAGACCCTTATATAGTTCAACCAACAGAAGACATCACGAATGTTGTTAAAACAATGCTTAAGAAAAATATTACTAGTGCAATTGTCGCTGCAACAAACTCTACTCCGTGGGGAATTTTTACTATGACCGATGCTTTACAACTTTTAGTAAAGTTCTTTGATAGCGAAAGCGTAAGAGAAAAAGTGGCATCACTTTGATGCCACTTTTAAATAATTAAATACCGTTAATATTTTGCTCCAGCTCATCGGCACCGCCAATGAGTTCTCCGTCGACGAAGATTTGAGGAGTTGTAAGCCTACCCGAAACAGCCTGCAAACTTACTAGAGTTGCATCACTACCTAGTACTATTTCCTCAAAATCTAACCCTCGACTCTCGAGAAGATTTTTTGCTCTAGCACAGTGTGGACAGCCCGGTTTTGAAAAGACGGTAATATTTTTGGGAACTGTATCTGTAAACCCTAAATAATTCATCATTGTATCTGCATCCGAAACTTCAAAGGGATCACCGTCTTTTACAGGTTCTATAAACATCTTTTTAATGACGCCATTATCAACAAACATAGAGTAGCGCCAAGACCTCGAGCCAAAATTTAAGTCCGTCTTATCAACTAACATTCCCATATCTTTAGTGAATACTCCGTTCCCATCGGCTAAGAGGCTTACATTATCAATTTCTAGATCTTTACCCCAAGCCTCCATTACAAAAGGGTCATTCACAGAAAGACAAATGACTTCATCGATCCCATTTTCTTTGAAAATTGGCGTTAACTGTTCGTACCTTGGGAGATGACTCGAAGAACAAGTTGGAGTGTATGCTCCTGGTAGAGAAAACAAAACTACTTTTCGATTTTTAAATATATCATCTGTGGATCGCTCAATCCAATTGTCACCATCTCTTAGTCTAAAGGAAACTTTTGGAACTTCTTGATTTTCTTTATTTTGCAACATGATTATCTCCTTGCTATGAG
>CAZFYV010000364.1:0-3450 GCA_964523195.1 uncultured Pseudobdellovibrionaceae bacterium | reverse complement strand
ATCCACTTTTTGCTCGCGATCGGATTACACATGCGACACCGGAGATTACATAAGTTGCCGAGCCTTGCATCGATAAATTTAACCGAAAAAGGAACCTCACCGTCTTCAGTCGTCTTTTCATCGATCTGCTCTACCACTTGCTCAAAAATTTCGTTTTGGCTCTGGCGATAACTTTTTAGTCCACTATCCTCGTCGTTGAAGCAACGATAACAAATTTTAGGTTTCTCCCCCTTCATCATTTGAAGGCGCAAATCCTTCATATATTGGGAGTTAAAGGCTCGAGAGAGATCCCCTTTTTTGTGAGCTCTAAAATTCTGCCCCGCTTCATCCACCACGCCCTTGTCAAAATATTCCCCCATACAACAGGCGTGAAGGTGGCCCAAATTGTTGAAAAACAAATGAGTCCAAGGAAGAGCGCAAATTGTGGGAGATTTGGATCCCAAAACCGCCTTTTTTTCTCCTGTGTCAGCCTGATTCTCTGCCACTGACTGCTCGGTCGTGACCTGATTTTCAGGAATCTGCGAATTTTCTGACACCTTTTCTCCCCGCTCAAATATGACACTCTAAGCTATTTTCTCGAGTGTGACTCTTGATACTTTGTCTTTTAGAGTTTTAATTAGCTCAGCTTAAGGAATTTCAGGTAAATGTTAAATAAAAAACGCGCTGAACAAGTCTCAAAAACCTACTGTATTCTGCCATGGATCCACAGATTTACCAATATTGGTGGTGAAATCCAGGTTTGCTGTGCAAGCGAAGAGTACGACAATAATATTCGGGACAATTCTGGAAAAAAAATGAATATCTTCGATGGCTATGATGATGAAGCCATTATGAATAGTGATTATATGAAAGAAATTAGGGCCGATCTCCTCAAAGGAAAATGGCCTAAACTCTGTGAACGATGTCGTATTACAGAATCTGGTGGTGGAGTTAGCCGCAGACTGGCTGAGAATAATCGCTTTGAACATCTTATCGAAGATACCGTGGAGAACACTAAAGAATCCGGTGAACTCAAAGAGGTAAAAGTTTTAGGCGCAGATTTTAGACTTGGAAATCTCTGTAATCTTGCGTGCCGCATGTGTAACCCAAGAAGTTCCTCTAAATGGATAAAAGACTGGAGCAAAATCGACCAAGAATGGTTCCAAGCTTCGGGCGAGCAAATGGAAGAGTATAAGTCCTACGACTGGTACAAAAAGGAACAAGTTTGGAATGATTTTGCCAAACAACTTCCTAATATTGAATTCTTGCATTTTGCGGGAGGAGAGCCGCTTCTCATTCCACAAATGATCACTTTCTTAGAAAAGTGTGTGGATGAAGGAGTCTCTCACAAGATTTCTCTATCATATAATACTAACCTTACTCTATTACCGGAGAGACTTAAGGCTATTTGGCCTAAGTTCAAAGAGGTTCGATTGTATGTTTCATTGGATGCTGTTGGGGAACTTAACGACTATATTCGATTCCCTTCAAAGTGGGGTGAGCAAAAAGAAGTCATTGAATACGTTGATAACAACGCCGAAGGTCTCAATGTTGTAGAAATCCTAGTGATGTGTACAGTCCAGGCCTACAATGTTCTAAAACTAAAACCACTTTATGATTATCTGAAAACCCTCAAGACAGCGACTCCCTGGCCAGCCCTAACAACCTTGCATCACCCAGAGCACTATCAGACTCGAATTTTACCAGAAGATCTGAAGAAACAAGCCGAACAAATGGTGAACGAAATAATTAAAGATGGGCAGGAGTATTTAAACTCCCATCCAGACTTAAAATACTCAGCGTGGACTCTTGAGGGTCTGCCAGAAGTCATTAACTATATGAATCAAGAATCGACCCATAAGAAATATTGGGAAGAGTTTCAGAGAGTCGTTGTTTCAAAAGACAAAATGAGATCAGAAGACCTTTTCACGGTACTTCCCGAGTTTAAACCTCACTTTCAAAATCAGGAGCCAAGGGTTTGAAGATTTCTATAATAATTCCGACCCATGGACGTTCAGACCTGGTGAAAAGGATTTTAGACTCTGCCATTGACCAAACACTCACAAAGAATGATTGGGAAGTACTTGTCATATCTAATTTAGAAGATAAAAACCTCAACCAAATTTGTCTCAATTCTCCTCTTGTGAATTGCTATTACCATTACGTGGGAAGCTTGGGAGTGAACAAAGCACGAAACCTAGGAATCGAGCACGCTAGAGGTGATATTTTACTTTTTATTGATGATGATTGCTTGTTCCCAGATGATGATTTTCTTACTCGAGTTATCAAAGTCCACGATGAATATTCTGACACTGTCGGCATTGGAGGTCGTTACCTCGCTCCCGATGGCCTAAGTTCTATTGAATACACTTACCACCTGAATACTGATATTTGGCTCAAGAACTCTTTAACCTCTGATAACAAAACGACAAACTTGGTTGGAGGCTCAGCTTCTTACAAAAATTCGCTGTTTTCATCTAAAATGCGATTTAACGAAGCTATCGTTTTCGGAGGCTCTGAAACGGATTTTAACGCTCGAGTGATTCAAAACGGTGGAATTCTAAGATTATGCCCAGAACATGACCTCATTCATTCGCCAAATATCTCTTTTACCGCCCTTCTCAAAAAAGCTTTTTTACAGGGAGCCGGTGAAAGGCGACGAAATACAGACAAAATTCATTCAGGACAACACTTCAAGCCAAGGAATTTTGATATCGGAAATTCTTTTAAATCGATACCAAAGGCATATAGCAAAACACTAGTTCGCCTGCTTCTTTATTGCTTTAATTTCTCATTTCAAGTCGGCTACCGCTGGTTCCACGAAAATAAGAGAACCCCCTGGTTTGCAGTCACAAGATCAGCTATTAAAGAGCTCTTTTACAGAATTTTCGGCATTTTTAGACGTGGAATTATTGCTGAAATTAAATATAATTTTAAATACTGGTTTAAATCCTAGGGGCAGATAAATTGAGTGCTACGCAACATTCGAAATTATCAGACTACGGGCAAACTAAGTTTAAAGTTCTGCCTTCTTGCAAGATGAGTTGCTCCTATTGCCCTTCTCTCAACTCTTTGTCGAGCTATAAACCAAATTCAGTGGAAATCAAAAAAGCAATGGAGAAGACCGTCGGTATAAAAGTCTTTCCGTGCAACTCAATTTTCGATAGTGAAACCATAGAGTTCTTAAAAAACTCCTCAGAAAGTATAAGGTTACAAATACACGGATGCTACCTTGCGGACACAAATGTACTGTCACAGATTTTGGAGCTCAGCCCTGAAAAATTTGAACTGGAAATTCTACTAGATGATTTTAATGAGGACATCTATCCGAGCCTTAAAAATCTATCTGAAAGGTTTTCTTGCAAGTTTATACTCATTGGAACCTCGGAAGCTCATTTTTTTGACACTCTCAATGAGCTTCCAAATTTTATTCTTAAAAACCTCAAGTTCAACTTTCCAAAGACTACAGAC
>CAZFYV010000363.1:0-3457 GCA_964523195.1 uncultured Pseudobdellovibrionaceae bacterium | reverse complement strand
TGAAACGAATAGAGAGTGGACCAAATAATTGCAAACTCTGGAACCTTTGTCTGCATGGACTTTACCATTTGTGTCGCAAAAAATTGTCCTTTAGTAAACTTTTTGAAGAACTTCTTCGTTTTTTCGCGAAAGCTTTTTCTTTTACTGAGCTGCGGAAGCTGTTTATTAGTTTGCTCTACATAGGCTAAGACTTCTAAACTTAAATCGCTAAAGAATTCTGCATCTCCTAGCTCAGTTGAAAAGTCATAAACTTTTGGAACGTATATTGGGTGGAAAGGCTGCTCACCTTTTTCTCTAGTATTCCCACTCTCTGGAATTTGTGTGCGGGTTACATTTGGAACATTGATTTCTTCACCGGTAACGCCAGGTGACCGTTCGCTATTGGGTCCAGCAAACAGTAGGAGTGGATTAAGAGTTAAACTCACTATTAGAACAAGTTTATAAAACAACTTTTTGGTCCCCATGAAATTCCCTACAACAACTCTCAACATGCTAACAACTCTCAACAAATTAACTTTTCAGCTTCGTGGTCTAGTTTTTTACACTAACCGTGCCAAGGTATAGTCCAATAATTACATGGTTTTTTCTCGTCATTTCAGCTGTTTAGGTAGTTTCAGTGGTAACTAAAACCCTGCGATGACGGCAAATGAGGGACCTCCCTGTCAAATCTACAATTGAAACTACCGATAAGTAACACATGAGAAAAACTAAGTTTTATCAAATCCTCACAGCAACATTTTTGGCAACGATGCTTTTGAGCCTCAGCCTGCCAACGACGGCTGAAGCTTTCGATATGGGCGCATGTGTTGTCGTCTCAAAATCTAATCAAAGAAGCCCAGCTGCATCGAAACTCAAGGACTTCCAACCCGGAACTCTGGCAAAGGTTGTTGGAATAAAAAAAGGCCGTCTTCAAGTCGCAAGAAACAACAGTTGGGCCAGCAACAGTTTTAGTGATTGTGCAAACTCGACTAAAAAAAGTAAATTTGATCACAAGGCATGGATTGAAAAAAGTCAGTTTGAGTCGGTTTATCTTTGGGATGAACTAAAACTTGAGAACGCAAAAGACAAGGGCACCTATTCTCATGTTTATAAAAGCAAGTTTCTTGAAATTCATTTCGACAATGAAACTCTTGAAGCCACTCTTTTCTCTTACGGTAACAGGACTCTATTTAAAGGTCGTCCAGAAACCTTTCAAGTATTTGTAACGGGGCTAGAAGATTATCCCTTGATGATCAGAACTGCGGAACTTGATCAAACAGGAACTGAGATAGTTTTGGCCGGAAAATCTAACACATTATCTTTGGACTTTACATCGAGCTACAATGAAAATAACTCTCGTTCAGGTGGTATCAGTATCGATTCAATTTCGTCTAAAGGATTACGTTATAAGAGCCAATGGAATTGTTTGGAAAGTCGTTTTGATTTAGTTCTAAAAGAAAATCGACTCGTACAATCTGACCAAAAAATAAAGATTAAGCCAAAGGAATCTGCGACTGTTCAGTTTAGAGCGCCATTTCAAATATCAGAAAAATACCAAGCTCTTCCTGGAGACAGACTTAAAGTTGTTGGTTTCGATCAAGGACAAGACAAAGTTCAAGTGATCGTCACTCCTTCTTCACCTAAAGAAGGTCTATCCGAAGCCGATCTCACCACTTATATGAGTTATTCACAACTTTATACACATGTAAGCGCAGATTACAGTTGTTCATAAAAAAAAAGCCAGCCCCACGTCGAAGGCTGGCTAACGTCGATTGGGGTATTTATCAATCAACGAGAAGGTGTGGGTCACACCAAACTTTTAATCGTTTTTTATAATGAGCATTGAGGTAGGGTCACAATGCCCAACTACCCCTTTTAATATGAAATCTTCGTGCCAGAATTTCGGTTGCGATCTGCCACCAAAACCATTCTAAACACCTGATTACGCACCTTATAATTCCGAGTCTGGAGCCATTCTGACCAAAGGTTAGATCAGCATCTTCATTTGATTTCTATGTACGTTAGATTAGACTGAAATAACACCCTATGGCGATCATCATCCTTGTTTCCTTTTTAGTGATTATAGGTCTTATCCTTTGGACCATTAAGGCAGCGCCTAAGACTCCCCTTTATGGTGAGCTACTTTCAGAAAACCTAAAAGTTTCAGAGGAACGAGAAAGTATTCTTTTCGTAGGCGACAGTAACGTCAAAGGAGAGTTTTCGGGAAGTTTTATTCAAAAGCTCCTAGAGAACTCAAATATACAAAGTTATCAAGTCGTAAACGGTGGCAGAAACTTCGAAACAATACCTAGCCTTCTTCAACGGTTGTCAGCATTAAAACATCTAAACTTTGATTACATATTTATTTTAGTTGGAACTTTTGATGTGGCAGTAGGACAAGGTGGCCCCCTTCAACTTTTTCAATCTCTCATTAAGGGGCAGCGAAGCTACACTGATAAGGTTCAGTTCGAAAATGAGTATCGAGCACTTATCAAACTTGTTAAAAGCATGACTAAAAAAGAAATCGTACTTCTCACTTTACCAACTCTTGGAGAGTCAGTTGATGGATGGGGGCAAGAGAAAACTATTTTCTACTCTAACTTGATCAGAGAAATTGCAACATCAGAAAAGTGTGGTCTTATCGATCTCAACAAATCACTTCAAAAGAAAATGTTTGGAGATGGTGATGTCGCAAGAATAAGTCGTGACTTTGATGGTGGATGGATCTCTATTGAAACCTACTTGCGCTATTATTTTTTATGGGAAAAGGTCACTCTGACAAGGCGAAGGACAGGTATGCGTTGGACGACGGACCTCCTTCATATGAACAAAAAATCCGCGGATTTTCTTGCCTCAATGATCGCTCAATACATCATTACTCGCCGCAGGCCGACGAATTAAAACTCTTTGGTAACATCTCTTAGTTTCGGTCCTAGTCTTGCAATTCTTCGCTCCAAACCAGCTATTAATCTTCTGAATTGAGGGAGTAACTTTTGAAGTTATTCAAATTATCAGTTATTTCAGCCACTTACTTTTGTATGATGAGCCTCTCACAAGCTCTTGAGTTTCCGCTTCTGGGATCTTCGCCCCTAAAAAGCGTCACCTATGAACTTCCAGAAGAGATTTCGGACTCTGGAGATGAATCAGTAAAATCAAACCTTAACGCCGCTCAACCACTTGAAGGAGCTTTCCTTAAGCTATCTGAGCACACCGAAAGTGGCATTGACCAACAACTGTCTCCCGAAGAGTTTCAACACCTCATTAGTTTTTTATCGGAGTTTCTTACCAAAAGAGATGATGAGGAATGGGTTCGAACTTTTCAAACCTTGAGCGGGTGGCATTTACTCATTCAAAATCTTCCAATGCTAAAAGCTGGTGGCATTGGTGGAATGATGAAAAAAATTGGCGATAGCGTGAAAAAAGTGAAATTTATCGGTGATGTAGAGCGAGCATCCGGAGGTCGTATCTCACAAACCCT
>CAZFYV010000362.1:0-3467 GCA_964523195.1 uncultured Pseudobdellovibrionaceae bacterium | reverse complement strand
CTCTTTAAGATCCTTTTTCCTGAAACCTGCAAATATTGAGAACTTAGGTTGAGAGCTGTCATTTTTTACCCAGATTTTAACTTTTACTGTTTCGTCTTCCGCTCCAGGTTCAGTTTCAACTCTATAGACAAAAAGGCTTCGCATATTGTTGTGAGCTTCGGCCATGGCTATAAGTAAAATTGCACTAAGTAAAAATGTTAGGAGATATACGAGATTATTTGCATAGGCCGCAGCAGTGAGCAGCATTGCAAATAGGCCACCGATAAAAATTATTCCAAAGCGAGTAGGGATGATATAGATCTTTTTCTTTTTAAGCATCCCTTTGGATATTTTATCTCGTAGACCGGTCATGACAAAGAATCCCGTTTCTCTAAACGCGGACGGCAACGCTTTCTAAAATGTCAGATGCGATTTGAAAACCACTTTTGCCAAATTGATCATCATTTGAATCAAGTCTGTGGTTCATCACTGGCACGGCGATGGACTGAATGTCTTCTGGTACCACATAATCTCTGCCGTGGATGAGGGCCCAAGCTTTCGCAGCTTTTAGCCAGTTAATTGAAGCTCGTGGCGAAATACCATTGGCCATGGACCTTGTTTGTTCGATGAGATCCTGGAGATACTCGACAAGTGGTTCAGAGGCATGAATGTTCTCGAGACTGTTTTGCAGTTCCACAAGAGTGTTTCCGTTAAATACGGGCTCTAAGTTTTCGATAATAGTATTTCGGTCATCTCCCACCAAGAGCTTTTTCTCAGCTTCGCGACTTGGAAAGCCCAAATCAATCTTCATTAAAAAACGATCCAGTTGAGATTCTGGTAGAGGAAATGTTCCAATGGTTTGTCTCGGGTTTTGAGTTGCGATCACAAAAAATGGAGTTGGAAGAGAGTGAGTTACTCCATCAATTGTAACTTGCTGCTCTTCCATAGCCTGTAAGCAAGCACTTTGAGTTTTTGGGGTCGCTCGATTTAACTCATCTGCTAAAACCAGTTGAGTAAAAAGAGGGCCAGGGTGAAAAACAAACTCTTTGGTGTCTTTGTCGAAAATGGAGCTTCCGAGAAGATCAGCAGGTAAAAGATCATTGGTAAATTGAATTCTCTTTTCTTCTAGGTTTAGTAATTTGGCAAAAGTTTTAACAAGTGTAGTCTTCCCCATTCCAGGAAGATCTTCGATAAGAATATGTCCTTTTGCGAGGATGCAGCTAAAGACCAACTTTATCTGGTGATCTTTATCCAAGATCACAGAATTCGCTTTCTCTAAGAACTTTTCGATCAAATGGTTTGGCTTAGCACTGTTGGTTGAGGCTTGGTTTGACTCTAAATTTTTGGCTACACTTGTCATTTCTTATCTCCCAAGTCTTTCAAGTCTTTAGCAAAGAGAATCATAGTTAAAATCGGCTATTTAGATCAAAAACTCCATAAAAACTGGTCAAAAGTAGCTCGCTCTTTTGATATGTTTTACGAAAGGAGATTCTGTGTCGATTTTAAGCGTTGAGAATTTACATAAAACCTACAAAGGCGGAGTTAAAGCCGTAGATGGAATTAGTTTCGAAGTGAGTCGTGGCGAATGTTTTGGGCTGTTAGGTCCAAACGGAGCGGGGAAGACCACAACAATCGAAGCACTTGAAGGAATTATTCCCTTCGACGAAGGTCGGATTGTTTATGACGGGCAACCAGTTAGTCAACTTTCTAAGGACCTCATTGGGATTCAGTTTCAATCAACGGCCTTGCCAGATTATTTGAAAGTAAAAGAAGTTCTTGAGCTTTTTTCAAGTTTCTACAGTAAAAACTCCGACACTGATGAACTTATAGAAATGTGTGATCTCGAAGAGTATCTCGATAGAGATCATCGAACCTTATCAGGTGGGCAGAAGCAGAGACTTCTATTGGCCTTAGCGCTCGTTAACGACCCTGAAGTTGTCTTCTTAGACGAACCGACAACGGGTTTGGATCCCCAAGCTCGAAGAAACTTTTGGAAGCTTGTTCGAATGATCCTTGAAAGAAAAAAAACGGTAATTATGACGACTCACTATATGGAAGAGGCTTATGAATTGTGTCACAGAATTGCCATCGTAGATCGAGGCAAGATCATTGCTGAAGGCTCTCCAGAGAGTTTACTTGAAAAACATTTTAGTGGTGCAAGGATTAAGATCCCCAGGAGTGATTTAAGCAAGGCCAGTGGTCAAGGGCCATGGAGTGTTCTTCGCGAAGATGACGTAATGGAACTTTTCACAGAAGATATTGACCAGTCGATGAAGTATTTGATTGAAGCAAATGTGAGTTTAAAAAACTTAACTGTTCTTAACCCAACACTAGATGACCTATTTTTAGAGTTGACTGGTCGAGACCTAAGGGAATCATAGAGTAGCCATATGTTTAAACGCTTTTATAATGTTTTTATAACTAGAAACTTAGAATTTTTTCGCGATAGATCTGCTTTTGGTTGGAACTTTGTATTTCCATTTTTGGTCATTATCGGTTTTGCCTACGGGTTTCAGGATGATGATCAAGACCTTTTGAAATTGGGATATTTGGAGGGGACTCCTATTGCGACAGAGAAGAAATCCGAAGTTGAGGGGGCTCTTAAGTATACCTCTTTGGTTCCGATCAAAGATAAGGCAGAGGGAATTAAAAAAGTTGGGCGAATGCAGTTAGACGGTTTTGTTGATAGCATTGAATTTCCTTCGACTTATTGGGTAAACGACACCTCTGCAAACAGTTATTTTTTAGAGAAAATCATTAGAGACACATATGGACCTGAACTCATGCGGAGCACAGCCGAAGGGGAGCAAGTACGCTATATCCACTGGTTGATTCCGGGGATATTGGGGATGAATATGATGTTTAGCGCTCTATTTGGAGTTGGATATGTGATCGTGAGATATCGCAAAAAAGGTGTTTTAAAACGCTTAAAGTCGACACCACTTTCTGCATTTGAATTTTTGCTAGCACAGTGTTTTTCGAGATTGTTTGTCGTTCTATTTGTAACCGGAATAGTTTATTTTGGTTGCCAATTATTTATCGATATTAGAAATGAAGGTTCGCTCCTAAGTTTGTTAGCTGTTTTTTCAATCGGATCTCTGGCGCATATTGCATTGGGGCTAGTCGTCGCTGCTCGAGTTGAATCTGAAGAGTTGGCTGGAGGTTTATTGAACTTGGTTTCAATGCCTATGCTATTCTTATCTGGAGTATGGTTTTCTCTAGAAGGGCTTCATCCAGCCGTTCAAAACTTTGCTAAAATCTTTCCTCTGACTCATCTGACGGAAGCCGCCCGGTCGATCATGATTGATGGTAATTCCATTTTGGCACTAGTTCCTGAGCTCTCAGTTCTTTCTGGAATGACAATCGTGTATTTGGCCCTGGGTAGCTACCTTTTTCGTTGGAATTAGTGACTAGATAGGGCTCTTAAAAGGGACATTCTGAAATGATTTCAACCAAGATATACAGTAACCAAACTGTTCGCTAAAAAA
>CAZFYV010000361.1:0-3477 GCA_964523195.1 uncultured Pseudobdellovibrionaceae bacterium | reverse complement strand
CCGTTGATGGGCACCTCGACCGGCGCGGCGTCCAGGTCGGCCAGTGCGCCTTGCTTTCTCATATCACCAGTTGCTTCGAGTATATCTAAAGAAAGTATTTTTTTGCGAAAATTTCTTTTATCAAGTTCCTTACCGAGAATTTCTTCATAGACCCTTTGCAGCTCTGTTAAAGTAAACTTATTGGGTAACAGATTAAAGCTTGCAGTTGTGTATTCAAATTTGTTTTGTAGCCGTTCGATGGCATATTTTAATATTTCTTTGTGATCAAAAGCTAGGTTCGGAAGTTTTTTGATTGAATGCCATTCGCTTTCAGCGGCATCGGAGCCGCTTATGGGATCAGGGCAATTCCGAAGTAGGGCAAAGTAAGCAATAGTTATTACATGGCCTCTTGGGTCTCTGTCTGGTCCACCAAAGGTATAAAGCTGTTCGAGATAAGCGGCATCAATTCCTGTTTCTTCTTTAAGTTCTCTTTTAGCAGCTTGATCAGTGGTTTCACTCTTATCGATAAAGCCACCTGGGAGGGCCCATGATCCTTTGAAGGGTTCGTACTTTCTTTTTACAAGAAGAGTTTTTAACTCGTTGTTGTCCATGCAAAACAAAACGACATCGACGGTTGTTAAAATACCTTGGTCCATAGCTATTCTTACCACAGCCAGGCTCAAATCACTAAATGGGCTTGATGTTCAGCAAAACCTATTGTTGCCTTGCGTCCAGAATTAAACTCCAGATAATCCGATTCAACGCCATCACTGAAAATTCGACCTCCAACAGGCATTTGAGACTCGATATAGAGCTCGTTTGAGGGAGTGATATGACCGATTGTTAAATCAATATCTGAGTGTCGGCTTTTAAAGGGTTCTCTGACAGCAAAAAGAAGTCTGCGCTCGTCCCAGCTCATAGGAGTGGGTGGCTCTAAATATCCATCTTGAAAACTTGCAATTTGAGAAGCCATATTAAAAATAGAAGACATCCATCCAGTTGATCCCGCACCAGTTGAAACTATAATTCCACTGGAAGATTGGTTTTCACTTTTCCCTTCATGTTCGATGGAGTACCTGGCTGAAACATGAGTTCTGCACCCTATAAAAAAATCGTTAAAGGCGACCAGCTCCTGCCCGTCATTAAGTTTAACTTTCGCGAGTGTGATCTGCTTCCGATCCTCCACTCCAGCAAGGACTCTTTTTAAAGAGTCCTGCAGTTGTGAATAGTGAAAAGGTATTAATATTCCATCAAAACGCTCAGGGTCTGGGTTTAGAGCGATGATGGGTTGCTGTCCACTGTACTTGGCTGTGTTAGCAACGAGTCCATCTTGTCCGAGAGTTACAACAACCTCATCATCATTAATTTTAGTCGATGGTAAAAGTGCTCGATTTAGAAACTGAACTTTGAGTTCTGTTTGAGAAGCTTGATTGCGAACACTTAATAGTGCCTCTTGATATTTTTCGTGCTCAGCAACATAGTGACTAAAATTTCCTCCTGACGATTCGATATAGAACTCCGCTTGTCTCTTTGAATTGTAGCGTTCAATAAGTTCTTCAAGTCTTGTTTTTCGAGTAATCACTAATAATTTCTCAAACTCCATCTTTTACTCCTTCCTTGCAATGGCTGCTAATAGTTCAGGAGTGAAATTGAATTGCCCAATTTTTTCTGCATTTTCGGCAATTTCTCTAAAACTCATTGCCATCATAGTATTTGCATCCATGCTTCCAGCGTTCAGAGCCATAAGAAGTTTCCAATCAGTATCTTTGAGTGGTTCAATTGTTTTTTCGATATTGTACGCATTACTATCCGCCATTTTTTTATCGTTTTCTATTTTAGATTCTATTAGTTTTCGACGTTCTTCTTCGATGGCGATATCAGCGGCAATTCGACTTTGCCTGATTTCACGTTTCTTTTCTTCTACGGCAATTTCAGTTTTTAGCTCATTTTCTTTAATCAATCGTTCTTGTTCCACGCTGTTATTTCTTCGGTCGTAGATGGCTAAATCAGCTGACTTTTGCATAAGCTCTCTAGATTCCGCTTCGAGGGCTCTCAAAAGTTCAGGAGTTGTCTCAAGGGAAATCATTGAGAGATCTTCAACTTGAACGCCAATCGCGGCGAGAGAATTATTTTGTTTAAGTTCTTCAAGGATATGCTCAACTATTTTTTCCCCTTGTTTAAGAACTTCCCTAAGAGGTTTACTAATTAAAAACTCTCTAGCGATTTCTCGAGCGCTATTGGAGACTCTTTCTTCAAGACGAAACTGTTCCTCGGAACTTACCTTGCCGTCTTCATCTAGAGCATAGTTGAAGTGTTTTGCTGCGAGTTCAGGATTTTGAATAAAGTAGCTGATTTGGCCTCGGAGACTGACTGGTTGAAAGTCCGCAGTCATCTCTTGAATCGAAAAGAGGATATCCCCACTTTCAGTGGGAACTTCTACAACTGTACGAGTCGGGGAGAAGTAAATAAACGAGAGACCCTTGCCTCTTTTTATCAGGTGATCCCCTGAGTAGAGGAAGACATAGTTGTTTGGGTCACCTTTGTAGTATTTGAATCCAAACATTGTAAACTCCTTTAGTTAGTGTATTCGATACACTTAATAATATAGTGTATGTGAGACACTAAGTAAACTGGTTTTTTGACTATTTCCTAAGTGCCTAAAACTTTTGGCCTTTTTACATCAATTTTGAGGTGGTAGCTTAGATCTATGGGAAACAAATATGAGGGGCAGGACCGAGGTTCTGACTCTGACTACGCCAAGTACTACCGAGGTATGAATCAATCAATGCAGCAAAAAGTTGCCTTGATTAGTTCATTTTTACCAGTTCAAGGAACAGTTGCGGACATGGGGTGTGGATCTGGACAGGGAAGTGCCGATCTAGCAGGTTTGTACCCTGGTTTGAATATTATTGGCGTAGATATCAATCCTAAAAGTGTTGAATATTGCCAGGCAAACCATAGTTTTGAAAACCTTAGCTTCAAGCAAGGCGATATTGCAGAGAAGGTATTCGCCAATGAAAGCCTTGATGGCATTATTAATTCATCGGTCCTTCATCACGTCACTAGTTTTAATGAATTCAATATAGAAAATGTGGACAAGCTTTTAGAAAACCAGATGAAGTCTTTGCGGGTGGGCGGAGTTCTAGCTATCCGAGATTTTGTAGTTCCTGAAAATGCGAATGAAATGGTCTGGCTAGAACTTCCTACAAATGATTTCAATCTATCAGGTGCCTCGGAGACCGAAAAACTCTCATCAACCGACCTCTTTATGAAATTTTGCAATGAATTTCGGTCTAGCCAGAACCCCAATGAACCTTTAGTCGTCGAAGATCGAGTTGAGTCTAAAGGTGGAAGTCATATTCGTTTTAAAGTTTCCATGAGAGTTGCAACTGAGTTTGTTCTTCGTAAGGACTATCGAAGAGATTGGGATGCTGAAGTATTAGAGGAATATACCTATTTTACTCAAAAAGACTTCGAACAACGATTTGAGTCTTTAGG
>CAZFYV010000360.1:0-3477 GCA_964523195.1 uncultured Pseudobdellovibrionaceae bacterium | reverse complement strand
CATCGCACATGAGTTGAACAATCCCTTAGGTGGAATGCTCAACTTTATTCAACTCATCAAGAGGGGGCTATCGGGTCAAGAATCTTACTTTGAAGATATAAAAGAGATGGAAGACGGAGCAGTTAAGTGTAAAGAAATTATTCAAAATCTTCTCGGCTTCACTCGCAGAGCAGACCTCAATGAACTCAAAGAAAATGACGTCAGAGAAATTGTCGAACAAGCTTTAAAAATCACCGAAATTCAAACTCGAGCGATCGGAATTAAAACAAAAACTGTTCAACCTGATGAGCCGGTCCTGCTAAAAGTTCAGTTTAACCTACTCTCTCAAGTGGTACGAAATATTCTACAGAATGCTCAGGAAGCTATAGTTGCGCAAAAAAAGAATACGCAAGAATACGAAGGCTTTATTCATGTCATGATATCTGAGGATAAAGATTCAATTTTGATTACTATTGTCGATAACGGAATTGCGTTTAACCCTGAAGATATAAAACACTATTTTGATCCACTCTTTACAACTAAGTCTGGGAATCATACGGGGATTGGTCTCACAATCGCAGCTCAGATTATTTCGGGACTCAAAGGAAGCATTGAGGTCATAGATAAGACTGAAGAAAAAGGCTTTGGAATAAAAATCCCGAAAAATCAGTCCGAGAACTCGGATACTAATTCCTAGAATATAATCCGAAAACCGAACAACTCCAGCCCTCCTACCCTTAATTTTGAGCTGGCTCCCATAAATCTTGGCCCAGCCTTTGTAATAAGGCTTACCAGAATATCCATGGCACATGGTTTTAACCAAATCATTCATGGGGAGAGTTGCAATACAGCGACTGGAAAAAACCGCAAACATACTGCGGCGGGGGTAATATGAAGACGTTTCTCAAAAGAACAATATTTACGATCGGAACTATCTGGTTAAGTTGGCATGTCCTAGCGACAGCCTTATATCTTGGCCCAAACAATCCAATGACCAAACACTATCAACCGGCCATACAAGCGTATATGGAGCCATTTTTTATTCAAAACTGGAATCTCTTTGCACCTGAACCTGCAACATCTAGTCTACAAATGTGGTATCGATGTGAGGATAACAAGTCTTGGTCAAAATGGATGGATCCACTTTCGAATCTAATAAAACAACACCAGGCCAATCGATTTACTCATAAAGGCAAATTGATCTATGTTTACCAGGGTTTAAGTCGAAATCTCTTGAATGATTATGTAACAAAGAAGAATCAACTTAAATGTAGAGATAAGGCCTGTGAAGACCAGCTCATGACTAATATGAAATCAGTAAATCACTATAAGATGGCGCAAAAGTTTGTAAGCTCTCTTTGTTTGACAAGAAACTCAAAAACATCTCAGTTCCAAATCTTGAAAGTTTATCCAAAAAGCTATTCGAAACGACATGAAAAGAAGCCTTACTCGAAAATTGAATCAGTAATGTTTCCGAAATTTCAAATTTAAAATTTTTCTAAAAAACCAATGGAGTAATCAATGACAACTCTTGTAGATATTTACAAACAATCAATAAATAAGTTAAACGATTTTATTAATACAGTAACAGAAAAACAAACACATGCTGATACCGTCTGGGTCTTTCAAAAAGTTCTTTCAATTTGGGTACTAGGAAACATTTTACTTTTACTTCCCGGAGCACAGGAGTTCTGGGGACCTGACTCGTTTATAGTTAATTTTGACTTTGCAACAGTTAGCTTAATAGAGAAACCTTTTTATCTACTAAATCACCCGAGTTTCGAAAGTTACTTTTATGTGGTGATCGCAATACAAATTACAGCAGCGCTCGCTCTTCTTTTTGGAAAATTCTCAAGGCTCGCAAGTATTCTAATATTTTGGGCTACAATGACTCTAGATAACAAAGCGGCGATTATATTGGATGGCGGAAACAACTTGATGCATATCCTCTTACTACTTAATATCTTTATGACCTCAAAAGTAGACAATAAAGACACTACCAACTCACAAATATCAAACACAATTTCTAATATGAGCTTTTTTGCGGCCCGCGCTCAAGTTGCATTTGTCTACTTCACCGCTGGTATTGGTAAAGTGACCGGAACTCTATGGCCAAAAGGAGTAGCACTTTATTACACGATGAACGTTAATGAGTATAGCCATCCTATGCTCGGAGAACTCATGAGTCAGTTCCCGATTATGACAACTCTGGGTTCATATGCCACACTTGCTTTCCAACTTTCCTTTCCATTTCTGATTTGGTACCGTAAGCCTCGCGCAGTTTTACTCCTTATGGGAACGTTCTTTCACCTAGGAATTGTCTTCGGAATGGGACTCGTAAGCTTTGGATTTGCCATGTGTGCCTCTTACATCGTTTTCTATCCAAATCTGAAGGCTAAATCACTACGTTCACTCATCACAGATTCAAAGCCTATAATTGCAGGCTTCGATGAAAACTGTGCTATTTGTCAGCGCTTTGCCCATCTTATGAAAAGACTCGATTGGAGAAACCAACTTGTAATGGACGGCGCGCACAATCCAACAAGTGAAGAGCTCCTAAAATTCAGTCAAGGCAAGCGTTTGCATCGCATACAAGTTATCAATAAAAATACAGGTGAAGCGTCGGAGGGCCTTGAGGCTCTTTCTGAAATTTTTAAAGTAAATCCCCTGACTCTACCCGTGACAGCGGCTTTAAAACTCATTTGTTTTATGG
Source organism: uncultured Pseudobdellovibrionaceae bacterium (assembly GCA_964523195.1). Classification (GTDB taxonomy): domain Bacteria; phylum Bdellovibrionota; class Bdellovibrionia; order Bdellovibrionales; family JAGQZY01; genus JAUHWN01. The sequence goes on along the minus strand of CAZFYV010000360.1, from coordinate 785 downwards.
GAGTAGGAGACTTTATCTATGACAAGTGGATCGCCCAGAGCTCATGGAGATCTTCGTGTGAACAAGGCGTCTGTGAATTAAAGTAATTTTGAAAAGTAAACCATCAAAGTAAATGGCAGTTAGTTTTTTTACCTCGGGATAGACTATAAAAGTTCTATCCCTTTTTTATTTTCTAATCATTCTTATCAAAATTCCGTCTTTTAAGATTCACAATCCTGAAACTCGGATTCTTTGCCTTCAAAAACAATCAAATCGCAATAGAGTTCCGAAAACCTTGGCACTCTCTTTGTAATAGTCCCCTATAGCAGAAATTGAAGGTTGGAAAATTTTAACAACCTATTAGTTAAGGGGAAAAACGAATGAGAAAGTTAATCTTAGGTTTTATGGTCTCGATGATGTTCTGGAGTGCCGAATCAATGGCGACTTCAGTAAACTATGACCTTTCCAACAGTATGAGCCCAGAGGAGATGGGCCAGATCATGGAAAAATTAGAAGTTGAGTTAGGCGCTGAACGCTTAGAGAAACTTCTTACACCAGAAACAACAGAAGCGATTGAATACTATATCAATCACGATCCAAGGCAAATCGATCCTTATGGACCATATGCAGCCACACCAGCCGCAGCAGCAGCAGGAGCTGTTGGAGGTGCCGTCGCCGCTGCTGTCGACTACGCATGGGAACGAGCATTTGGAAGCAGAATGTATATGTCTGATCGAAGCTTGGCAGATCTTACGGATCAAGAATTTGATTTAGTTTTAGACTACAGAGATAAACTCAATCAAAAC
>CAZFYV010000359.1:0-3495 GCA_964523195.1 uncultured Pseudobdellovibrionaceae bacterium | reverse complement strand
TAAAAGCTTTTTTGGCTTTTGAGACCGAACCTCAGCGTCTGTCCCTCCGGCAATTTATTTTCTACCCCTTGCACAAACACCTTATGCGTCGCGCAATATTTTTTTGAAGACAAAGAATCCCATGAACTTTCAAAAAGACTTTTCATTCTGAAAATCCTCCTGACTTTCAAAAGTCGTTTGGAAAACTCAATTTTGAATTCCACTCACCATGGCACTGTATAAAAGATTGTGAATCAGTTTTTAGTGTCCGTAGAGCGTGTCCACATCTTGGACGCTATCACCTTCGCAAATTCTGTCAAACTTGATTTCACAGTCTCGACGAATTTCCTGTTTTTGGATTCGATGGGAATTTTTAGCGCTAGTAAAAGTGATTGAAAACATATTGTAAAATCAGTTAATTAACATGAGAGGCTGAGGTAGTGCTTTAAGAATAATCTGCATTTGAGTTTTGAAACATCCTGTCTTTTTGTTGCTAAAAAAATAAGCATTTATTTTTTTCTCTGGACATTTGTTAGTAGACTTCACTCTAGAACCAAGACCTTTGTCTCGAAAAAAGTAACTATATGTAGGGATGGGTAGTCGACAGAGGTCTAAATATCGGGTCCAAATTGGCTCCAAACGCTTACAGATAGACGCATTTGGGCCGATAATAGAGTATGAATTCTTCGGACCAGTTACTTCGCACGCTCTTTAATATCCTTTTTGCGCTTTTTATCGTCCAAATCTTTTTACTTTTTTTACTCGATCAAAACCAGAAGAGCTTTAAGCGCAGAATGCTCAACAGGACTCCTGCAAACGTAGAGATCTCTTGCGGCATGTTTCGCAATGTTGTTCTTAAGGAATCGTTCGAGTTCCCAAAATTCAATTATCAACACGAAGATTGTAATTCTAAAAGCTGTGAGATTTCTGGTTTTATGCAGGTTTATGATCAACCAGACAAATCTGTGACTAATGAAACGGAAGTTCACGTCATCGCTGTCCATAGCGGTCCTCCAATCAAGTTTTCTTCAGGTGGACAAATTCGTAGAGGCAAGCCGATATACGTTCGGGTGAGAGCCACAGAAAAACCCATTGATTTGGTTTTGGTGAACAAGAATAGAATGCGGTGGAAGTTAGATTTGGATGAAGGGGCGCAGATCAACAAGTTGGTTGTAGCATCTAAATCATTAACTTGGGTTGAAGGGCAGCCTGATAACACTCCTATAGAGTATTTGTCTCCGAGTTCTATGTGTGCCTATCCCTATGCTTTCGAAGATCACAAAAATCCTGACAATGTATTCCGTCGTATGGTTTCCGCATTGAGATTGCAGTTGAATCAGAATGAAAAGAGCTTCCAGGCGGCAAAAAACGGTCTTGGATTTGTCGTTCCATTTTATGAAAAAGAAGACGAAGAAGTACAAAGAGTCGTTAAATATAGAATGAAGCAGAAAGCTAGAAGGTCACCATCTCGGATTCCGGCCAGTATTAAGGGCTTAGATTTTGAAGTTCGAGGGTTCCAGCTTTCACCACGATCAATAAGTGAATTTAAAGATCAAGGCACTGAAAACATGATTCTCGAAAATGTGCCAGAGCAGTTGCAGTCTTTCGTGAGAACGACATCTGGAATGACCTATGTCATCCATAGGCATCAGTTTGGCAAATGGGAAGAGGGTAATTTCACTCCGGTTTATACTCCCATTGAGCTACCGGATTTGAAGTGGCCGGTGGCTTTGGCTTATCAGGTCAAAAGCAAAGAAGTATGGATTACCAGTCAAGATGGTGATGGGCGAATCTATGGGTTTACTCCTGAAACAAAAAAATGGCGCCTTGTTTCTGAAAGTTCAGGAGCTAATATAAGAGCATTGGTTTACTCTCCAAAGTTGGATCGTTTCTTTGGGATTCAAAATCGTAGTGAGATTGATCAGATCATTGAAATCAATCCTGAAGGGGAAGTTCGGCGATCAGTCTTTCTCTCTCAGAAGATTCCATTTTTGAAATCGGACTGGTATCCAGAGCTGTCATGGGCTGAAAAGGGACTTGTTTTACGCTTAGCAAAGCCCTCTCAACCCCTCGGAGACTTCTACACAATCGATGTCCAAAAAGGCACAGCTCGTAAGATTCATTTGCAGGATGTCAAAACCTCTTCTGCACAGGCTCCCGATAAAGAGACTTAGAAAATAACACTATATTCTAAAATTGTTCCTTGAGCTTGTTCCAAGCTTTTAATGTCTGCATTAAAAGGCTTGCGTTAAAGAGCGAATAAAACTTGCCTTTGGAGGATAAAATTGAGCAAATGATCCGGGAATCACCAAAGGAGATAATTATGCTTAATTTAAAGCGCTTAGTTTTATCGTTCATTGTCTTGGGATTTACATCATCTGCATTTGCAACTATGGAAAATGAAATTTTCTGGCAGGCAAAATCAGGTGAGAACTTTTTCACTCCAAGCTTTGAATACAACTCGCAGTCACTCGAATTCGAAGGTGGCACAAAGTCTGATCTTTCACTTCCTACTACTGGTCTCCAGTATGAGTATGGCTTCAACGAGATGCTCTCTTTCGGAGCTGAATTAGCTTATACTTTTGGAACTACTGAAGTAGAAGCAGGTGGAAACACAACTGAAAGCGATACCGATGGATTAGAAGACATCGAGATTTTTGCTAAAGGTCAAATGGAGCTTGATAGCAACTCTAGTTTCCATTTTGGAGCGGCTCTTGGTTTAGGCCTTGGCGACTCTGAAACTGACGAAGATGGAAATGACAACCGTTCTTCTGGACGAATTGGTCTTACTCCATATGTTGGTTACGTTCGCAATATGGGTCCTGGCTGGATCGGTGCTCGTCTATCATACCAGTTCTTCTTAACTGAAGAGTCTGAAGTAGATAAGTCACAAACTCCAGATCAAGAAAGCAGCTTCTCTAACGGAGAAACTCTTTTCCTTACAGCTTTCTATGAAATGCCAATGGCTTGGGGACTTCTTGGTTTCAATGTTCAGTACCAAGCTCGTTCTGAAAGAAAGCTGACTGAGTTAAACGGAGCAGAGCAAAACGACGTTTCTCAAAACGATGACTTCAACGCGATTGCGTTCACTGTTTACCCTCGTTATAAAATTAACGACATGATTACTCTTGTTGGTGAAGCAACTTATGGCTTCTTAACTAACGATGAGCTTAGTGGAACGAATCTTGATTCTTCCGCAATCTTCTCGATTTCTGCGGGTGCTAGAATTCAGATTTAGTCATGAGTTGAGAATTTAACTGCGAAAAAAAGGAAGCCTTGGGCTTCCTTTTTTTTTATGTGTGAAATGGCCTAGTAAAGTCATTGAGCGACCAGAGGCTCTAAGAGTCGGCAAACTTTTCTAAGGCTTCACGAGTCAAACGGTAGGTGTCCCACTCTTCCATGGGTGTTGCTCCAATGGATTTATAAAAATCAATGGCGGGTGTATTCCACTTTAAAACTGACCACTCCATACGTCCGCAGTCTTGAGCTTTAGCGATGCCAGAGAGATGTTTAGGA
>CAZFYV010000358.1:0-3520 GCA_964523195.1 uncultured Pseudobdellovibrionaceae bacterium | reverse complement strand
GCTGGTGCAAATGAAAACGAGGCTACCAAGAAAACAATAGCCATTAAATTACCAAAATAATTAAAACCCAACTCTCTACTCCATTTCAATTGCTCTCTACAACTAAAAAAGGGACCCGATTCACGAACCAATTCCGTGGAAAGGTATGAATTAAAAATATTTGGGTTGTTAATCTAGAAAAGGATGCTCACTCTAAATATCTCTCTCTTTTTTCAATGTATCACTCTGAGTATATATCTCATAATAAGATAACGGCCGTGTCTCAAATTAAAACACGGTCTCTTTGAAATATTTGAGTTCTTTCTGTAGCTTATGGATTACTGGGCTCAGTTGCTTGATCGCCACCAGAGTTTGCAGCCTCGAGCTTTTCGTCTTCGATCTCTCGAACAACTTCTCTATAAACCATTTGATGGGTCCAATATTTTGTTGGCCGAGGGAGATCCTCTTGTACTGTTAGCGGCTGCTCATCTCTTCCGCCATCATTAGATCTTTCGAGAACATTGCGATCATCGATACTGGCAGGTTTTCGACCCAACTTACCTGACCGTAAACCAACTAAGGTGGGATCCAAACTCTCCCAATCAAAACCAAGTGCATGCTGCCCGGACGGATATCGATTAGTGTCTCGCAGATAATAGAGCTCTTCGCTCTCAGCGCTAGCCGAAAAGGCAAAACCTAGGACCACTACTAAAATGGGAATCAAATGCTTCATTCCTACCTCTATATTGGCTTATCGGACATTGCTCTAGGCGACGTAAGTCCAGCTAAATATTTTTTTAAGGAATAGTGTTCTGTTTTAAAACGACGAAATCGAATCTATTGAGCGCGAAAAAACTTTGAGATTCGAGTATCAAAAAAGACTAAATAGAAGGCCGAATAAATAAATATCTGAGTCCAAAACATCCGGTGACCACCCAAGGTTAAAGTCACCGTAAAGTGAAACGAGGCCCAGATCAGTGGGTATACTAAAGAAAATTTTCTCAATAAAGCCAATGGCGCAAGAAGTTCAACAACAACCAAAGAAAAGAAAGCTAAAATCATAGAAAACCAAACAGGCGAATCCAAAATGAATTGAGTCAGGGGAGGCTTGGACTTATTTAGAAAAAGACTGATATAAAATCCATCTGATAAGGCCCAATTTAACCCTTGAAAGTAAAACTTCTGCACTCCAAGGGTAAACATACTGAATACCGCTATCAAAATGGCCATGGCCAGCGGCCACCCATAATGCCAACTCTTTTCTTTAGCCTTAATCTTAAAGATCTTTTGATCCAAGGAGATGACATCTCCCCAGCGACTAAAGCACATAACGAACAATACAATGATCAACATATTCGAATTATGGTTTACCATTCCAAAGTTATTCGGGTGACCAATCATAAATGTAAAAACAATAAAAAGAAAAATCGTCGAAATACGTGTAAACAGGCCAAAAAGAACAAGAACCAAGAGTGCTATCCAGACTTTAAACAAAATCTGCAAACTCTCGGGATCAATAGGTCCATCGAGCAGATTGAATACTCCAATAGGTCTCCAGGGGAGCCCTGTTTTAACCTGAAAAACGTATCCATAGGCGACGACACTTAAACTCAAACAACCTAAGCACAAAATAATCCGAAAGAGAGCCAGCGACTCAGGCGCTCTTGGAACAAATAAAAACCGATCAAACACAAGTTGGTAAAGTTTTTTCATAAATCTTCACTTTAAGATCAGGCTCTTTCGAGCTCTCGTATGTCAATTTTTTCCAACCTTTAATATAGGCTTTAAGCGTAAGAGGCTTATGGCAATTAGTGAATCGATCCCTAGTTGAACCCTCAAATAGCGAATTAATTTCCTCTCTTTTAGCTTCAATTAAGCCCTCATATTTTTCTATGTATTGATCAATCGGCTTCTCTAGTGTTTGAACATCGTAAATATCAATTCCAAACATCTCTCTTAAACCAAATGCAATATGCCAGGGAGCTTCTAACACCTGGTGCGCTTGAACATCAGTGCGATCAATTTCGATCATAACATCTATAAAGGTTATGTTATTCGGAAACATATGATACATTCCCCAGCGAGTGAATGGGTAATCTTCTCTCCACAGGAGACTCTGAATAATCTGCATCCCGAAAATAAATAGAAACAAAGCTATTACAAGTTTCTTAAGATGGTGCTCTGAAAGATTAAACATCTTTTATAATGCTATAGATTGGGATTTCAAAGTCAATGACGAGTCAACAAGCCAACTATAGATCAATCTCTACAAGTTCTTGGGAGTAAAAAGAGCTTTTTTTTCTATGATTTGCAATCGGCATCTGACTTCGAACCTTTCGAATTTTCTCTTTCTCCAACCGAGCCACCAAGGTTTGAGAAGGAGACACTAAAGCTTTGAAGTCGAGGCCAGCCTGCAAAATTTCACCCCAAGGATCTACTATCAAACTCTGCCCAAATGACTTTCGAACTTTGGTTTGATCATTACTCTTTTCAGAAACCCTATGTGTACCACTTTGGGCTGCCGAAACTACATAGCTTTGCATCTCAATGGCTCTAGCTCTATTAAGAATCTCCCAATGGGCTTCTCCAGTCTTTTGCGTAAAAGCCGCTGGAAAAAAAGCTATATCAACTTCATGTTCGATCATTTTATCTATAAAAGGGGTGAAGCGAATATCATAGCAAATACCAAAACCTAGTTTCCAACCCAAATAGTTTGCGACAACAATCTTATTACCTGACTCAAAGGTTTCCGATTCGAAAATTCTTAAATTTGGAAGATCAACATCAAATAAATGAATTTTCCGATATAACTCCTGCACCGAACCGTCAGGGCTAACCCAAAAAGTAGAGTTTGCTACTCCATTTTTAATTTTAAGTGGAGCACCACCAATATGAATAGATGCGTTTAACTTCTTTGCCCATTGGACAAAGAATTCTTTCCATTCACTAGAGTCGTCCAGTCCAAAATCAATTTCAGAGCTCACTTTAAACTGCAGAGCATTCTCTGGTAGAGAAATGAGATCAACATCATTTGATAGTTGCTTAAATAGAGAGTCTATTTGTGCAAGGTTTTCTTGAAGGTTTTGGGTAGAGCACAATTGAACGACTGCTACGTTTAAAGAATCCATCAATGTCCTCAATAAGAGTTCACTTCCTACTCGACGTGATTTTCTATAAAGGCTTTATTCACTCGGCGACAATTCCAATTCGCACCTTCGAGATTCCCTTTAATATTCTGAACAAATGACTGACAGCCATTTAAAGATTTGCCAGTTCCAACAATTCTTGGAACTCCTCTTTTTGTGTACATGGTCGCACATGTCTTTCCATCTTCAGTCACAATATGAATTGTCCGCACCATCTTAGAGTGTTTACACAGAATATATTCTGCTGGCTTCACTTCGATCGCCGAGAAGCTTGAAAAAGGTAACACGAAAATAAATAGAGATATAATTACAGAAAAATATTGAAGCATTGATCCCCCACCTTTTATTCAGATCTAGAGCTGAGCCCTTAAAGCCTGTGAAATTTTCTTTCGCTA
>CAZFYV010000357.1:0-3525 GCA_964523195.1 uncultured Pseudobdellovibrionaceae bacterium | reverse complement strand
CTGCGAAACTATAGCACCTGGAAGGCGGTTTAGAGAGTTGGGAACACTTAGTATTCGTCCATCGCTTTTAGGATCTCTCTTGGAAGTTGGTGGTCGGGAAGTAGATCTAGTTCTCTCGAATACTTTGCCAGTTCTTCTAGATGTAATGCGTTTAAATCATCTGGTATATCAGTCCCTTGTTTTCTGAAATAGCTTTCGATGAGTGCATCAGCCTGTGCCCTTCGACCTGGTAACAGAAGGCCTCGGGCCCCTTCAGCTACTTCTTCAGCGATCAAAATGGTGTTGTCCATGAGATACTTTGATGGAAATTCAGGGATACCGTTGCCCAATTTTCCTAGGCTTCTACGAACTGTTTGTCTTAGTGAGACTGTTGAGCCCCATGCTTCGTCATGAACACCCCATCGGAAGGGTTTTTTAACTTTTTCCATTCCTTTGATAACTTCCTGAGCTAGCTCAGAGACTTTCTGTGTGTTGTTCATTGAGTTTACAAAGCTTTCGATAGCTTCTTTCCCGAAATTCTGAAACTGTGCAGTTCTGCGTTTAAACGTGGATTCGATTTGAGTAACGACATCTGTTGCTTTTGGTTTGGCATCTGTCTTTCGGCCATCCACCAGGTCTTGCCATCTCGTCATGATTTTCGCCCTGGATTCAGGTTTAAGACTATGGATTGCCGCCTTAGTTGAAGACGTGACACCGATTGGTGTGAGAATCGACATAAATAATACCATTTTAGAAGAGCTTGAAAGTCGATTGATGTCGGCGATTACATGACCTTCCAAAGGTGCGGACATCACGGAGTCTCTTGTGTCTAAATGTTCACTTGATGTGTAGGCCAGGTAGCCAATATCTACAAAGCCAAGAAATAAATTGATGACCAGGCTGGTTCCGCCCGAAAGTACAAAGGCTGCCACGTGAAGAGTGATAAGGCCACCAGCCTCCATTGCTGCTCCCCACATCTCTTGTCGTTGAAATTTCTTTTGTAAATATTCAGAAGACTCTCTGAGGTGTGGTTTTTTTCCTACGACTTCGTTTACCGCTGACGAAAAAGCGATATAGTGAAGTAAGTCATCAGCAGCCTCTTGATTTGCATAGCTCAAAGTTTTGTTTGCTTTGTTGTGATTAAAAGCTTCTAGTGATTTCCTTCCCTGATCGTTCAGTTTTTCAGTGACGTATTCACTGTTCTTTTTGATCTGTGAAAAAATCTTGGCTAGTTCCTCGTCACTAGGGGAATCTGAATTAAGGTACAAAAGAAATGGCGCTTGTCCGACTAGTCTTAGATAGCGGTTTTTATAATATTGGTATCTTTCATTACGATGGTAGGCTTGATAAGAGACTTTAGCCTCATAAAGTAAAGTAGAGTAATGTTCTTGATAGTACTCCAGCATTGCTTGGCTTTTCACGCTTTCCCCACGATGAAAACCTTCGGTAAGTTGTGACTGTATTTCATCAATTCTAGCAATATATTCAGATCGATCGGCTTTGAATTTATTTTCTAAAAGATTCGTATCCTGACGATAAATTGTTTTAACCTGTTCTAGCTCCTCTGGTGTTAACTCTTGAATTTCTCCCAGTGCTAAATCTCCAGAAAATAAATTGTACAGCCATTCAATTGAAGTGCTTGCAATATTTGAATGGGGATGTTTTGGCTTTGGAGTAATTTTGTAAACCCAAGAGAATTTTTCGTCTTCCCCAAAGGCTGCACTTTCTGGTCTCATTCGAGGTTTACTCAAAGAAAGGGCCATTTTCATTTTTGGGTAGAGATCTTTAATTTTTTGTCGTACTCGAACTTTATTATTTTCACAGAATTCAGTGAATTCATCAGTGGACATTTCGGATTCAAAGTCTGGGTGTTTATCTCCGGAAAAACAAAAAGCTAGAACCTGCGAGAGTGTCGTGTTCGCTGAAGAATTGAGCTTTAAGGTTTCAAGGGTATCGATAAGGATCTCAACGTGTTCATCTACTCGAGATTCGACGGGGATTGCTAGTGACTGGGAGTTCTCAGCGAGAACTTTGGAATTAAACAGAGACAGCATTAAAAGAGGTAGAAAAAGCGGTATTAGTTTGCCCATAGATTTCCATCCGTTTTTAGGTTCCATGGGTACTTTTCTATAATATAACGCGACAAGTCAAAAGCCGCTGAAATCTTTATACGGTTACAATAAGCAGCGACAGGTTGAAGCGGTCAGGTAGGATTTTAGGTAGGATTTTTGAAAACTAAGACAGAGCTCATGCTCTGATAGAGACTCCAGGGGAGTCGGGGGCGGGGTTCAACCCATTGTCGCCATTTCTCTTACCTTCATCGTTGAAGGCAGGCTATTTATCGCACAGCATCAGGAGATCTTCCACTGATACCGTTGACAGGAATCCCGGTACCTGTTGAACGCTTTGCATCAGAATCTGTTAAATTGTCAGCTCAAATGAAAGGCTTTCAGGATCGACAAAACAGGCCAAAACGTTCAATTTTGAAACACTTTTTAAAAGTGACATTCTTGGGTGGTTTTGTAACTACCTAAAAATACTAATGAAAAATAGATACCCCTGTGGGCACCATTTTGCACTTACGAGTCGGTGGAGGATAAACCCATGTGGAATTCGATAAAGAAGAGTTTAAATTTTATGGGACCTGGAACAGGTCCATTCACATTAGGGATGGCAGGACTCATCTTCTGTTCATTATTTCTATCTGCTTGTCAGAAGGCTCGGCTGGAACCGAAAGGTCCCCAGAGTCCGCAAGTTGTAGTTCAACAACAAGATACCCCTCCCCCTGCCGAAGTGGTTTCTACACGAAGACCACCAGTAACCACTGCTGACGATGAAGAAGAAGAAAAAGATGAGCCAAGGGCTGAAAGACCTGAAATTGTTGTTGTTGGCGGTGATGATCGCGAAGTGGATGTTCCGGATGTTGATCCAAATAGAACGCGTCCGCCAAGTGGGCAAAACACTGTAGATTATGACGATCCAGAAGATGTGATAGATCGTGAGATAAGACGATGTAATACGAATTGCGGTGAGCCTGTTGCTCGGCCCCCTATTGCAGAAAAATGTCCGGACCCAATTCCTGTTCAAACTATGAAAGAAGTTGTGACCTACGAGAAGACATCTTGTATCCGAGATATCTACCAGCATCCACAAACTTCGACGACTCGTGAATTGGATATCATTTTTGTCGTAGATACATCCCCATCCTTATATAGAGAAATGGATATGATCGTCGCAAACTTCGATTCTTATTTAGATAATATCGATGAAGACATGTCTGTTAGAATTGGTGTGGTTCTCGCTCATGGTAAGCTCGATGATCAAAATAAACGAAGAGATAATGGTGGAAACTATCACGGTGTTTTTTATGCACCAGGAAACACTCCACTTATACTAAACTATGAAGGTGGCGACCGCACAGCCCTCAAAAATCAGCTCCGCGAAAGACTCGTGGGTATTGCGGGATACAATGCTGGCCACATCCCTATGGATGACCTTACCGATGGTGGTGAGGCAGGAATGGCGTCTCTTTACACCTTGTTAAAT
>CAZFYV010000356.1:0-3527 GCA_964523195.1 uncultured Pseudobdellovibrionaceae bacterium | reverse complement strand
ACTTAAGGTCGCAAAGGAAACTGGGAACCAGGTCAGATGTTATGAGTCTACGGAGCTGGACAAGACACAAATTGCCTAAGACGATATTTTTAGGCAAGATTGATTAATTTTAGGGCCTCTGAGAGGCCCTTTGAGTTTGGGCTTAGAGTGTTTGGCAATTGTTGATATCGACATCACTTCCATTGCCACCAGTTGTCGCATTAATTGGAATGTCGTCCAAGCAACAAACAATGTCTCCTGTTTCTAGAATAAAATTCGCAGGATCCGTATTACTTGTTGGTATATCGCCGTCGATGTCGATAAAACCCATTCCGGTATAGGTGCCTCCAGGCATACGAGTTGTGGCTTGAAAAGTTGTGCCATCTGTCCAACCTAACTGCGACATTCCTTGGTTCTGCACAGTATTCCCGCCAGCCACAACATACTCTGTAAGGGCTCCAGTGGCCTGTACTGTGGCACAATCAGTATCTGCAAAATAAAATGAGTAGGACATGGCCACGCCATCAAGAGAGCCATTTCCACAATTCGTAATACCAGAACAGTCGATTGTTAGACTTCGAATAGCGTAGTCCGCATTCGAGTTTTCGTCTTCATCCTCTTCGCCACATGCTACAAAAACTAAAGTAGATATAAATAAAAGTAATTTAAGATATCTCATAAAAGTCATTCTCCAGATTTAAAAGCCCAGAGTAGATCACTGAGAATGACTGGTCATTGAATCCCATGAATTTCCATCCTAAAGTCCAATGAAAGTTCATCGAGTCTTAAACCGGAAGAGATTTTAAAAAGATATTAACTCACTTACTATTTTCGGAAGTAGTGGTCTGTAAGTACCTTGATATAAGAATAAGGAAATCTACTATTATTTTTTAGTAGATTAATAAAATTCTTAGTTTCTCGTCTCATCTGCTTTTTTGATCTTTTTCCTTCTGAGAATTCACGTGTTTCAGAGATAAAGTAGTTAAATGGTAAGCCAAATAGTTCCATAACTTGTCTATGTTTAAAGGCTAACTTTGCAGAGAGTTCTCTAAGACTTTTTATAGATACTCGAGATCTGGCTCCCAGGTGAGAGTTAAACTTCACCAAATCAGCAAAGAACTCTTGTAATAACACTTGTTTCGAATTTGCGACGTACTCAAACTCGATTCCCACAGGTATAAAAGGGCTATCAAGACGGACCTCATTAGATTTTTCACTATACCAAGGGCCTCCGGCCATATATCCACCATTTTGCGACGTGTTTGTAGATGCACTGAGTTTTTGCGCCGTTCTGATCAAAATTGAGAAATCACCGGCGTCAACACTCCCATCGGGGAACATCATAACAAAGATTCTCCAATCATTTGCAATTGTTCCGAATTCAAGTTTTTCATTTTCCTCTTCTACGGCTACTGCTAATGCAAAATCTACGAAGTGTTGAATGATATAGTCCTGTGGATTATCTTCAACAAGACCAACAACTTTTCTTCTTTCTTCTTCTGTGAGATTGACCATCAAATAGACACCGACACCTCCAGATTCGTCAGTGACCTTAACTACGAATTCGGCAGGTGACTCAAAGAATTCTTGGTAGTTATTCTTTGGATCAAGAGTTGGTGGAGGAGAGGCCACAGGAATATTTGGATTTTTGTGTTTTGCGATTTTAGATGTCATTGCAAAAAGGCCTTTATCGTCAACCGCGCGGCCACCTATATTTGAAATAAAAAGTTTCTTGTTAAGTACTGCATCAATCAGACTGCCTTGGGGAGCCCTTGGATTGTGAGGGTTAGTCCCAATTTGATCGACATAAACTTGAAGGAGTGGATTACCATTTTGATCTCTTCTGATGTCAATTGGCTCTACTCCATCATCTAAAATATTTACTCCTGGTTCATAGATATAATCGTAAGTCACACCTGGTTTGAGATCTAAGCCTAACTTTTTAGATAATTTGGCATTGGTTTTTTCATGTTTGGGTACGATCATCCCTACATTTTTGCGAATATCTTGAAGTAGAAATGATTCTTCCGCTCTTGAATAAATACCGGTAACTTTAGGGTGTACTTGATTTTCTCCCGAATGGAGCCTGACATCTCCTTGATCGTCAATATAGAGGTCTGCGGAATTCACGAGAGGCATGCCTGTAAAAGCTGATATCATGGCCACATCAGGGTGGGCTCCATTGTAAACACCTGGGCCGATAACTACTGAGATCCCATCATCACTCCCGGTCCAATCACGAGCACTTTGATCGATTACAGCTTTAAGTTGTTCGAATGTATTGTCGATTCTTAAGTGTTTTCTTATGACCTCAAATTGCTCAGGGTCATTGATTCTTAAGCCTTCGATTAGTTGAATTAAATTGGAAAGTCCGCTGGGAGTCCCCAAATTGAATTCAAAAAATTCTGCCAGTTGATCCTCAAGTCTTCCAAGGGCGGCATCGACCCCTGACACTGGTAGGAAGGGGTAGTCTTTCATCACTGAGTTGCGGAGTTGATGAATGACATAAATGGAGTCATTTAAGGTCTCAAAGTAGTTTTGCTTTTCTTGATCAGATAATCCATCGAGTTTTAGATCTTCTAAATTGGCTTGAGGATCAGAGAAGAAAGTTTGTAGTATTCTGCGAAACTCTCTTAAAACTGGCCCGGTTGACTGCACGATTTTATCATAGTGTTCCTTTTTGATAGGCATAAAGTTGGAAGTAACAGGAACATCGACAGTGACATCGTAGAGTTGAGTCACGGGGTTTTTACGTTTAAAGTTCATTTCATTGCGGCCATGCCAGCGAGTCAGTTTTTCGTCGAATAGTTTTTGAAGTTTGGGGTTTCTCGATAAGACAAGTTGAATGAGCTCTCGATACTCTTCTCTGACAGCTCCATTGGGAAGAAAGTAGGCATTAGAGGCTTCCGTTTGTGTGAGTTCTCCATCCTTGTTTGCCAATCGAAGCTCTTGTGCCGATTCCACAAGATTATGAAGAGATAAATCATAGCTTGGTGCTACGGGGAGAAACAGGTCTCGACACTGAATTGCGGTCGCACTTACGGAGCCTAGAAAGGCTGTAGCGAGTAAGGCTAAACCTATCTGAAAACTAGTCCTAAAAAGGGTGCTCTTCATATGTCCCCCAGACACCAAAGCTCTATACATCTTCATATATGCAGCGCGTTATATATCTAGATTTGCGAGGATTTAAGCATTTATGGAATCTATGAAAAGAATTCAAGAAGGCTTGGGCTGGTGGGATTTCACTAACAATAAAAAGCCTGTTGTAACCGCACTTTCGAGTATTTAAAGATCGATTTAGCTAATCTGGAACTACTGTGGACTAATTACATAGAGAAAAAGATACGAGTAATCGGTAAGTCTTTTTAGCGCTTTTCCCAGCGGTAGACTCTTATATTGTCCATATCAATATGCATGTCTTCTGTAGGTGCAAAGCTTGAGTCGTTTCCACCAGCGAAAACGTTAACGTATAATTTATCGATTTTTAGACCTGAAACTCTACGGAACTCTAAGTTTCGTTGATCAGAAATCAATTTCCCATTGTATCG
>CAZFYV010000355.1:0-3538 GCA_964523195.1 uncultured Pseudobdellovibrionaceae bacterium | reverse complement strand
CCATCAAACATTTCTTCACCAACAAGCTCACCCTCTTCATTAAATTCAGGAATCGCTACTGTGAGTAACTTTGAACCGGTCTTATCATCATAAATGCAATGTGCAGCTGTTAAAATAGTCTTCTCATCTAGAAAAGTACCAGTACAAACATTGGCTTCACCCGTAGAAACAATAAACATTTTAACAGTGTAATCAAGAACTGCTTTGTTCCCTATTTTACCCTCACCATTTTTAACATGGAGTCCGTAAGCCGAAGAACAAACAAACATAAAAAGAATAAACGAATATATTGATTTCATAACACCCTTCCCACCTTTACCCTGGGGATATAAGCATCTTTATCGATAGAATGTTAGGTGCTGTGAATTTTAGTGAATGCAGGACCAATTTAGTCCTGGGGATAATATTTGGTAGCTTTGTGTTCAATAATTATCTGACAGCTACCTGAGAACTATTTTAAGAACTGAAACACACAATTATATCCGTCCGAGTGAAGGTCTCCATATAAGTTTTGAGTTTCAATCAGCCCAGAAGCCCAATCTCTTGTTTGGGGAGACGTCACATTTAAGTAAGTTTCAGCAAGAACTTTTGAATATATTTTATACCTGGGTGCAATCCACCCGGAATTAAAAATGTCCATTGCACGAGTTGCAAACTCCCAAGGAGTCTTATCTCGGGTATTATGCCAACCAAGAGCTGAATCCAACCCGTCTATGACAAATCTCATGGTTTTAGGGTCGTATGTTTCAGTATGTTCTGCGATAACTAAAGCCAGCTCCTCATAGACCTCTTTTTCAAAGTCTCCTCGCTCTTCTTTTATTAACTTGCCAATCTCAACAATGATTTCGGGGGAGCTTGTAATCTTTGGCCCTAATATACTTGCAGCTGCCTTTCTTACATCTCGACGCTCATCTTTCATTGCTTGAATTAGTGCTGTATTCACATCAGATCCACTAAATTTAGCTAGATGATTAATGGCCCAAATCTGGGCATCAAAGGTAGATGACTGTACAGCAATCTCTTTTAGGAGGCTCTTAAATTTAGAGTTCTCATGTGGAAGCCATGCGCGATCCAAAATCTGCATTGCTCTTTTACCAATATGCAATGAAGTCTTGTCGCGACTATTATGCCAATAAAGAGAATCTTTTAAACCATCAACGACAAAAGAGTACTTTGGAGTATAAGTTGGAAGGGACTCTGCTAATCCGAGAGCCATTTCTATATAGGCGTACTGAGGTCTTGGGTAAATCGTTGTATCGATTTCCTGTCTTGTTTCCTCATCTCTATATAGTCTTGATATCTGATAAGCCCTGGAATACTCACTTTTTGCAACACTAGAAAAGTCATTACTTGACCTAACCATTCTATTCTTCAATTGCACTCGGGCTAACTCAGAGACCCTAGATTCACTATGACCTGTGTTTTTGAGAATCATCGCCAAAAGTTCACCGTCTAACTGTAACTCGACGCTCTTTTCAAGAGCCCAAACTCGTAGGTCATGCACTGGTGAATTGGAACCTAATTCAATGAGGAGATCCTTAAATTTAGAAGACTCGAAACTCAGCCACTGTTTGTTTAATACGGAGATAGCTCTAGTTCCAAAGGGAGTGTACCCACTTCGATGGTGACTCAACAAAGCCAACCGAATTCCTTCTAATGCAAAAGCGTTTCTAGCTTTAAAAGAAGCTGTACCTTCGGCAGCTAACAAACTATACCTGATAAAAGTATTCGAATAGTCTTCAGAACCCTTAAACTCATTAATCTTGTTTCTTAAATAGACTAAAAATTCCTGATCCTGGCGAATCCTTACCCTAACCTCTTCATAGGCTGCCATCCTTACATCTTCGTCTGGATCTATTACCAAGTTCAAAAGAGCACTACTAATTCTCTGGGAATCAGGAAAGTGCGCCATTTCTGAAATACTCCAGAGCCTCGCTTGAGCAGATTCAGAACTGGCATTTTTCAAAATCAAATCTTGGAAGTTCTGGGAGGTCTTATCAATCCATCCACTGGTAATCATGCCCATGGCATTTGTGGCTGTGATGGTTGATCGATTGTTGTTTCCTACAGCTTGAGCTGCGCTAACAACCCAAGGCTCCAAGAACTCAATCTTACGATTGCTACCTGGGAACTGTGTGGCCAAGAAAACCGCAAATCGTTGTTTTTGATATTCTGTGAGATATTGACTTTCTTGATTAAAAAAGGACTTTAGTAGATTAATAAACTTATCGTTGTTCTCGAACAGATATTTAACTATTTCACTCGTTCGTTCCTTTACAGCATCCTTATCATCTATGCTACCGAGAGCTAATATTGAAACTCTCAAGGAATCTAACGGCTGACCTTCGATACTTCTAAGAGTCCATTTTTTTGAACTCTCTGAGACATTGTCAAAATTAGTGAGTAGTGCCCTATAAATTCCATTGAGATGGGCAGTCATTGATTGACTTAGAGAACCTCGGTTTTCAACCAAATATTTCTGATCAAAGTACCAAAAGAGATAAGTCACGACTCCAGTTTGATATTCACCACTTTCTAGACCTTGCGAAACATCAGAGAAGAGTTTCATTACCTGACTATGATGTAAATCCAGGGTGTTTGCATATTCAAAGAAAGCATCGACTAGCTTCCAGTTTTTCGTCTTAAATAAACTATCAGATACCGCAAATAGGAATTTAACACCATTTTCAGGTTTCATAAATCGAGTGACAAGCGTGAAAACCTCCTCAGAATTATTCCCGTGATTGGTTTTCTCAAAGTATATTCTTGCTAACTGCTCATAATTAAAGTCAGGTTCAGCTTCCGATTGCACAGTCTCTAGGGGCAACTGCTTCTTAGCTCTAACAAACTCTAAAATCATAGTATGTGCATGTTCACTCGGAATAAAGTCTTCATGACCTAGGCCAGAATTAAGGTAGGCATTAATACCGGAGGCCATTCTCTTCCATTCTTCTTCCGTCATCCCCGATTGCTCAAGCCCTTCTTCTTGATAAGCATCGTACAAAAGCCTCCAAGTATAAGCTCGGGTTACAACATCAAGCATTCCAATGTCTTTAACCTCAAAATCAAATTGCTCTTGAAGCAATTTAAACTGACTAAAAGTTAAAGGATTTTTATGCCTGGCATTTACAAAGATTTTTGCTGCATTAATCTGCTCTTGAGTGACCTTTAACACTCTTTTTAGATCTAATTCGGTATTGCCTTGAGTACCTAAACTATATGCTAAGACTGCACGATCAAAAGCAGGTTGCTCAGAAAGATTTCTTTTTTGATAGGGTTCATAGGGATCTGACTGGAATTCACTAATTAGCTTATTATTTGTCCCCAACGAAACAAGTCTGGCACTAGAGACCCTCCCGGAAGAATAATAGTTAGAGTATCCTGCCACCGGATGGCTATTAATGTATTTTTCAATAACACTCCACCCCTCTGGCATATCAACTGTAATCGACCGGGAGTCTTGAAACCGCATACCATTTCGAGTCTGGTCATAATTCACAAGATAATAGTTATTTCTCTGCCCAAACTCAGGAACCAC
>CAZFYV010000354.1:2426-3544 GCA_964523195.1 uncultured Pseudobdellovibrionaceae bacterium | reverse complement strand
CAATCTTCAACAATTGTTTTCTGTTCTTCTATATGCAACTTAGGTTGTCCCGTTGCTGGTGAAGCCCTAAAGCCTCGACCTACATATTTAAATTCGACCTTCTCCATACCGTGATCATCTAAGGTCTGACGAATAAACGGAGAAATATAGCCCCAAGATCCCATATTTTGTGGCTCTTCTTGGGCCCATACAACACTCTTTAAATTCTTGTAGCGCTTTAGTTCCGGCAACAAGAAGGTTTTCGGGAATGGATACAGTTGTTCCACTCTAACTATGGCGTTGTGTTGAGCTGCAACACCTAACTCTTCTTTCTTTTCTAGAAGCTCATAATAAAGTTTTCCGGAAACCAGAGTCACTTGAGTTACATTTTTTTCTTCAACATCGCGATCACCAATAACTTCACTGAAGAATCCTTCGGTTAAGTCTTTAACTGGCGAAACCACTCTTGGATGCCTTAGAAGTGACTTTGGAGACATGATAATTAGAGGTAAACGAAAATCTCTTCTCATTTGTCTACGAAGGACATGGAAAAGCTGAGCTGGAGTTGTAAGGTTACAAACCTGCATATTCTCCTGACCGCAAAGTTGTAAAAACCTCTCAAGTCTTGCGCTACTGTGCTCAGGCCCCTGTCCTTCATAGCCGTGAGGCAATAAGAGAACCAATCCACTCATTCGAAGCCACTTCTGTTCGGCACTCGCTAGAAATTGATCGATAATGATTTGTGCTCCATTAGCAAAATCACCAAACTGTGCTTCCCAAAGAGTCAAAAATGTAGGATCAGAACTGGAGTTTCCGTATTCAAAACCGAGAACACCAAATTCAGATAGAAAACTGTTATAAACACAGAACTCTTTATCTTCACGAATTGTCTTCAGCGGATTGTACATCTCACCAGTAGTAATATCGAAAAAACAACTGTGCCTGTGAGTAAAGGTTCCACGGATACAATCTTGTCCAGACAGTCTCACGGAGTTACCTTCTTCGATCAAACTTCCATAGGCAAGAAGTTCACCCATTCCCCAATCCACCATTTTGGTTTCATCGAGCATTTTCTTTCGACCATCAATCAGGCGTTGCAATTTCTTCACCTGCATCAACTTCCGATTTTGGAACGGAAG
>CAZFYV010000354.1:0-2416 GCA_964523195.1 uncultured Pseudobdellovibrionaceae bacterium | reverse complement strand
CGTTGCAATTTCTTGTGAACCTTCAGGCCATCAGGAATCGTAGTAAGAATTTTACCAACTTTATCTAATGTCGCTTGGTCAGTCTTTGTTTCCCAAGTTGTTTCAAAATCTTCTGGCCGCGGTCTGCGCATCCCTTCCCACAACCCACCGAAGGCCATGGGCTTGGCCTTAGGAGGTTTAGCCTTTACTTCTTCAAGAATGGTTTGCAGATTATTCATCTTTTCATCGTAAAGCCCATCGAAATGGCCTTGATCGATCACATTCTCTTTCATAAGTTTTTTGCCGTAAATTGTTCGCGGCGTAGGATGCTTTTTAATGGTATCGTACATAATCGGTTGAGTGAATGAAGGCTCATCCCCTTCGTTATGCCCATACCTTCTGTAACATGTAAGATTGATAAAAATATCGCGCTTAAACTCTTGTCTAAAGCGAATCGCGATATCCATAGCTCGTACACAAGCTTCGGCATCATCTCCATTAACATGGATCACTGGAGTCTGCAGTGATTTACCTACATCTGTTGGATAAGGAGAACTTCGACCAGATTCAGGATTAGTCGTAAACCCAACTTGGTTATCGATAACTACGTGAATAGTTCCACCGACAGTGTATCCTTTCAACTGAGACATTTGAAGTGTTTCAAAAACAACTCCCTGCCCAGATACGGCCGCATCACCGTGAATCAAGATTGGTACAACTTTTCCACGCTCTTCGGTATCCTTGCGAACACGCTGCTTTGCTCTGGCCATTCCGAGCACAACTGTATTCACAGCTTCTAGATGTGACGGATTAAAAGCCAGAGAAATATGACATTTCCCATCTTTCGTATCTTTATCAGCAGAGTAACCCAGGTGATATTTAACGTCTGAGTCAAAGTTAGCTTCGTCAATGGTAGAAATACCCGAGAACTCGGCTAAAATAACATCCAGAGCTTTATCCATAAAGTTGGCAAGAACGTTAATACGACCTCTATGGGCCATTCCAATAACGACCTCTTCCATTCCAAGCGAAGTTCCGCGGTTTACCAACTGATGAAGCATAGGAATTAAAGAGTCAGCACCCTCAATCGAGAATCTCTTAGATCCTTGGAATCGACGGTGGATAAACATTTCGAGTGTTTCAGTTCGTACGAGCTGGTGATAAACGTCTTTCTTATTTTCAGAAGCAATATCAAATTTGCTTTTTTCAAATTCAGAAGTAAACCAATCGCGAATCTTAGGCATAGTATCTGAAATCTGACAGGAGATTGTTCCGCAGTAGCTTTTTTTCAAATGAGCTATGATCTCTCTTAAGGTTGCGTTTTCAAGACCAACAATTGAAGAAATCGAAAAGGTTTTATCGAGATCACCCTCTCCGAGATTAAACTTAGCGAGATCAAGCACACCCTCATTAGCTGGAGCCAAAGATAGTGGATCAAGTTTGGCTTCAAAATGCCCATAATCTCTGTAGGACATTATTAAGTTATAAACATCAAGCTCTTGACTCGAAACAGACCCCGACAGGTTCTGAGAAAATTCCACTCCCTCAAAAAACACTCTCCAATCGTGATCCACAGATTCTGGGTCGGTCTGATAGGATTTAAAAAGAGACTCGATGTACTCCATATTGGTGCGGCTGAGATATCCGAATTTTTGCAAGGCTCACCTCGTACAAATTGTTGATTTCGCTTGGTGTATTACCACTCTTATTATGGTTTGTTGAGCCTCTTCTTACATTTTATTTCGCTATTGCACAAAGCTATTTCAGTCTTTGATATGGGGAGTAATTTGCCCATTCAGAAAGTCGAGATGCTACGCATAAAAAAAGGCCCCCCACCGAGGGCCGTGCTAAGAGGACTACTTAGAGTCCCCTGGTTAAAAATCCGTTTTGGGCTGTATTTGGTAGCCAAATACAAGACGAACAACCAGACAATTTGTTGCTAAAGATTTATATCGTCATCCGGAATATCTACAGGGAGGTCTTCATCTGGTGTGTCATCGTAAGGCTGATCATTCATAGAATCATCGCCATCCTCGATTTCTTCCTCTTGCTCACAGTCATTAGACTGCTCACCATCTATAATATCGCCAGTATCTTCTTCCATACAGGTATCTGAGTCATCATTATCATCTATTGGCATTCGAGTGGCACTTTTGACTCTTATGACCGGCTTTAGATTACACAGCCCAGTGTTTCCTCTGGCCACCACAGATTTGTCAGCCTCGAAATCCAGAACCACAGAGTACTTATAACCTTCTTCAATAGTAATGGGTTCTTTCAACTTGATTTTAACCCCGGAAGTCTGGGCACTTGGCGTTTGCAAATCACATGTCGATTGATCATTGTAGAGAACTGAATGACCGTAGGGCTTTAAAAGAACTCTTAAATGGGTCACTTGATAGCCAAAAGGGATCTCTAAGTCAGAGATAGGTAGCAT
>CAZFYV010000353.1:0-3548 GCA_964523195.1 uncultured Pseudobdellovibrionaceae bacterium | reverse complement strand
ATTTAAGACCTCTGCCCATATCTTAATGATGGTACTTTCCCTTTCGTTGGAAGCGACCCATCTTGCATATTCGCAGTTACTACTTCAGAGCTGGGAAACTTATCGCCAGTATCCCAGCCTCCTTGACCTTCTAAATCAATGGCTTTCCCACGACTTGAAATACGACCAGCAGGTTTAGCACTATCTTCAGCCACTTGAAACTCTGGCGTGCTTGCACACGAAATAATTCCAAAGCCGATAAGAGAAAGTCCTAAACTTACAACGACTAAATTAAACAATTTCATTGCTCTTAATCCTCTTTAGCAAGTCTTCTGATGACAGTCTGAAGAATTCCGCCATTTTTCACATACTCAAGCTCTTTACCAGTATCAACACGTACATTAAGAGAAACCGTTTTGGTGTCGCCAGATTTATATTTGATCTCGACGTCTAAAGTACTTTTTGGTTTCAAGTTCGCATCAATTCCTTTAATGGTAAATTGCTCAGATCCATCAAGGTTAAGAGTTTTACGAGTCGTACCTTCAGGAAACTCCAAAGGAATCACACCCATTCCAATAAGGTTTGATCTGTGAATTCTCTCATAGCTTTCAGCAATAACTGCACGAACACCTAATAAGTAAGTTCCCTTAGCTGCCCAGTCTCTTGAAGAACCAGTACCGTATTCTTTACCAGCAATAACAACCAATGGAATTTTATTAGCTCTATATTCTTCAGCCGCCTCGTAAATTGAAGTTTCTGCTCCATCTGGCATAAGCTGAGTATAGCCACCAGTTTTTCCACCCACCATTTCGTTTTTAATACGAATGTTGGCAAAGGTTCCTCGAACCATAACTTCGTGGTTACCACGACGAGATCCAAAAGAGTTGAAATCCTTTTTACTGACGCCGTGATCTTTAAGCCATGATCCCGCTGGAGAATCTGCTTTAATCGCACCTGCTGGAGAAATATGATCCGTTGTAATGCTGTCTCCAAGAAGAGCTAGAACTCTTGCATTTTCGATATCCTGAAGCGGTTGTGGCTCTTTAGTCATACCATCAAAAAAGCTTGGCTTTTTGATGTATGTTGATTTGTCCTGCCAACCATACTGACTTCCACCTGATACTTTAATGTCTTGCCACTCTTTAGGGCCAGTAAACACATCACTGTAACGCTTTTCATACATTTCTGGAGTCAAAGACGCTTCTAGAGCTGATCTAATTTCAGCTTCACTTGGCCAAAGATCCTTTAAGAAAACATCAGTTCCGTTTGAGTCCTGACCAAGGGGCTCAGTGCTCAGATCAATATGAGCTGTTCCGGCCAATGCATAGGCAACAACTAGTGGTGGTGATGCTAAGTAGTTTGCACGAACATGAGGAGAAATTCGACCTTCAAAGTTTCTGTTTCCAGAAAGAACTGAAGTCACAACTAAATTCTCTTTTTCAACCGCCGCTGCTAAATCCTCAGGGATTGGACCTGAGTTACCAATACAGGTTGTACACCCGTAACCCACTAGGTTGAATCCAAGTGCATCGAGATCATCACTCAAACCAGCAGCATCAAGATAGTCTGTAACAACCTGTGATCCTGGAGCTAAAGAGGTTTTAACCCAAGGCTTAACTTGAAGACCTTTTTCTCTAGCTTTTCTCGCAAGAAGTCCCGCACCCAATAGAACCATAGGATTTGAGGTATTCGTACAACTCGTAATCGCTGCGATAACGATATCACCGTCTTTTAACTTATAATCTTTTCCAGCAACCTCAGCTTCGAGTTTTTCTTTGCGGCCACCTTCAACTTCTAAAGTCTTTTCGAAACCAGTTTTCATATCTTTCATCAAGATACGGTCTTGTGGTCTTTTCGGACCAGCCAAGCTCGGCTGAACTGTTGAGAGGTCAAGCTCAAGAACGGCAGTAAATCGTGGCTCATCACCATCGTTTCTCCACATCCCTTGCTCTTTTGCATAGGCTTCGACCAGAGCCACCTGCTCAGAAGATCGACCAGTGAACTTTAAGTATCTTAATGTTTCATCATCCGTTGGGAAGAATCCACAAGTGGCACCGTACTCAGGCGCCATATTAGAAATCGTTGCACGAGTTTCAAGGCTCATTCCTTTAAGACCGTCGCCAAAAAATTCGACAAACTTTCCAACCACACCATGGGCACGAAGTTGCTGTGTAACCGTTAGAACCAAATCAGTAGAAGTAATTCCCTCTGGGAGCTTACCAGTTAATTTAAATCCAACCACATCTGGAACTAGCATTGAAATCGGCTGACCAAGCATGGCCGCTTCAGCTTCAATTCCACCAACACCCCAACCTAAAATTGAAAGGGCATTAATCATAGTCGTATGAGAATCGGTTCCCACCAAGGTATCTGGGTAAACTGTTTTCTTACCATTCTTTTCAGCAACAAAAGCGGTTTGACCAAGATACTCAAGATTGACCTGGTGGCAGATTCCAGTTCCTGGAGGCACCACTCGGAAATTCTCAAAAGCCCCTTGTCCCCATTTAAGGAACTCATAACGCTCTTGGTTTCTTTCCATTTCAATATCAACATTCTTTTTAAATGAATCTGGTCCACCAAAGTGATCCACCATGACCGAGTGATCGATAACTAGGTCTACTGGTGAGAGTGGGTTGATTTTTTCTGGGTTTTCACCGAGATCGGCCATTGCGTCTCGCATTGCAGCTAAATCAACCACCCCTGGAACACCTGTGAAATCTTGCATCAGAACTCGTGCAGGAAAATATGAGATTTCACGCTGGATCGTACCGGTCTTTGTCCACCCTGCAAGGGCATCTACGTCGTCTTGGGTAACCACATCGCCATCTAAATGCCTGAGTAAGTTCTCCATAAGAACCTTGAGTGATTTTGGCATTTTAGAGAGATCTCCGGCCTGATTGACTGGGAACATCTCATAACTTTGTGATCCGACTTTTAACTCTTTCGATTGAGCTTTTGACATTCAATCCATCCTTTTTCGTTTCGTTTTCAAATAAGCCTAAAACCTAATACCCAAGGGCCTTTGCAGTCAATCTTCATGGCGCAATAAGGGCACCTAAGCTACCGAATTTAGGAGTTATAATTCTGTGCGCAACAATATAATGCTTCTGAAACTGGAATAATCTATGCACTCAGCGATCTCCCAAATCCACTTTTCGCCAGAGAGTCCATGAAAAGACCTTCTCAGAGGAATGAGTTATGAAATTCAAACTAAATAAAACTTTGCCACTTTTGATTTTGATGTCGACGATTAGCATATTAATAATTGCTGGATCCAAGCAGGATGCACGGGCCGAATTGGGCTCCGATGATTTCCTGTTCACTGGGTTTATGCGAAACGGGCACCAATGGAAACTTTCAGAAAGAGCAGCTGGTTTTGGCTACACTTTTAGCACAATGATAAAAGTAGATTCTCTTGAAAAGTGTCAAAAGGCCGCTGAACAGTTTATGGCTGGGTCTCGCCAGGTCGATGCAAACCCTTCTCAAGCTAACAAGGATATGTATGTCACATGTACTAATTTGGATACTGGTCAAGTAACTGAAATTCTAGTTGGAGATGACAAAAAGTT
>CAZFYV010000352.1:0-3560 GCA_964523195.1 uncultured Pseudobdellovibrionaceae bacterium | reverse complement strand
AAAACTTAGAGAGGAGATTAGGAATGCTTATCTAATGAGGTTAATTGCTTCCTAGATGGTCTAAATTCTGAAATGGGCCCTATAGTAATTTCATAACATTTTTATAAGAAGAGTCCCTAAGCAGGGAGGGCTAAGATTTATATATAAAGAAATCACCTTTAAGGAGGAAATCCCCAACGGTCAAAGGTACTCCCAAGCCACTTTTACCACTCAGCCTTCTCCTTAAAGAAAATGGTCCCCCAAGGACCTCCTCATACCCACTAGGGCCCTGGATCTGAGGGATTCAGATTCAGGGTGCTTTTAAATTTTCGAATTTTAAGTAGAACTTATACGCTGGACTTAACAGCTTCGATCACTTGATTTACATGATCGTCAGGCATATCCGCATAAATCGGAAGACTAACAAATGTCGCACCAGCTTTTTCTGAAAGACTGAGGTCGAACCTAACATCCACAAGTTTAGCCATGGCAGGTTGCTTGTGCATCGGAACTGGATAGTGAACCGAAGTAGGGATTCCTTTTTCTTTCAACTGTGCTTGGAAAGCATCTCTGTTTTCAACAGCTAGAGTATATTGAGCCCAAACTGATGTGCGGTCATCTCTGACTACAGGAGGATTGATCTTATCTTTGATACCTGCGAAACCTTCAGTATACATCTTAGCAACTCGGTTTCTTTGCTCGATTTCCCAATCGTATCTTTTAAGCTTTTCAATCAACACAGCACACTGAATTGAATCCATTCGCCCATTGATACCTAGTCTTACGTGGTTGTATCGACCGTCTTGACCGTGAGTTCTAATCTGCTCCATCTTTTTTGCTAGATCAGCATCTTGAGAAAAGACAGCTCCGCCATCACCATAACAACCTAGTGGCTTAGCTGGAAAGAAACTAGTACATGCGAGAGTTGAAACATTACAACTCTTTTTCCCTTTGTACTCAGCACCGAAACTTTGAGCGGCATCTTCGATAACAGTGAGGTTGTGCCTTTTTGCAATGTCATTAATTTCATCCATATTTGCAATTTGACCGTACAAAGAAACAGGAGCAATAACTCGCGTTTTACTTGTGATGGCATCTTCAATGCGGTTTGCATCTAGATTGTAAGTATCTGGTTCAATATCAACAAATATTGGCTTCGCACCTAAAAGAGCAATAATTTCAGCTGTGGCAAAAAATGAGAATGGAGTCGTAATGACTTCATCACCAGGCTTAATATCCAAAGCCATCATAGCAACCATCAAAGCATCGGTTCCACTGGCAACACAAAGTGAATGCTCAACACCCACATAGTCACAGAGTTGTTTTTCAAAAGCCTTTACTTCAGGTCCTAAAATAAACTGACCATGCTCGAGAACGGCGTGAATGCCTTTATCAATATCTGTTTTAAGAGCTGCATACTGGGGCTTTAAATCTACAAATGGAATCATATCTTTGACCTCTTTGACGGTTTGAAACGCTCTATTTCTACCCTAAAAACTATTAAAAGACACCTTGTAGGAGGCAAAAAACCGCAAAATTCCAGCTTCATTAGGCCCAAAATAGGGTTTTTTAGCGGCTCCTTCCTTACGCCGCGCACCAAGCAATAGCAATAGGGTATCTATAAACTATAGGCATGGGTTTGATACTTGGAATATCAGGGTTTTATCACGATAGTGCCGCCGCTTTAGTTAAAGACGGTGAGATCTTGGCGGCCGCCCAAGAAGAGCGCTTTACTCGCAGAAAACATGACCCAAATTTCCCGGAAAAAGCCATCGAGTATTGCCTAAGTAAAGCTCCTAATGAAGACATCGAGGCCATCGTTTTTTACGACAAACCTTTCCTCACTTTTGAAAGGCTTCTCGAAACCTACCTAAGTTTTACCCCTCTTGGCTTTTCTTCATTTATTAAAGCTATGCCCGTTTGGATACACGAAAAGCTATTCTTAAAGTCAGTTATCCGAAAAAAGATGGCCAGTCTTCTGGATGTTAAAGAATCTGAGATTCCAAAAATTTATTTCAATCAACACCACCATAGCCACGCAGCCTCAACTTTTTTTGCAAGCCCCTTTGAAGAAGCAGTTGTACTGTGTCTCGACGGTGTTGGCGAATGGGCCACGACAAGCGCTTGGCAGGGATCTGGAAACAAACTCAAAGCCCTTTGGCAGATTAACTTTCCACACTCTATAGGACTTCTCTACTCTGCTTTTACTTACTATTGCGGATTTAAGGTCAACTCAGGAGAGTATAAACTTATGGGTCTTGCTCCCTACGGACAACCCAAGTACGTCGATAAAATTAAACAACACCTTATTGATATTAAGCCAGATGGAACTTTTCGACTCAACTTGAAGTACTTCAACTATATGACTGGTCTTCGCATGACTTCAAAGATGTTTCACAAGCTCTTTGATCGAGAACCAAGAAAGCCTGAATCTGATGTCACACAATTTGATATGGATCTCGCGGCCTCAATACAGGTTGTGACTGAAGAGATTGTAATTAAACTTGCCAATACACTTTGTGAAGAAACAGGTGTTCGAAATATATGTCTTGCAGGTGGAGTGGCTCTAAACTGTGTCGCTAACGGAAAACTTCTCACAGAAGAGAAAATTAAATCTCTATATATACAACCTGCTGCAGGTGATGCTGGAGGTGCTCTGGGGGCTGCACTTACATATTATTTTGAATTTAAAAACAACAAAAGAATTCCAAAGTCGCCCGACCTGATGAAAGGCGCTTATTTAGGACCAGAGTATTCTAGTGATCAAATTTTAGAGGCACTGGAGTCTAAAGATTTGAAATATGAAAAGTTAGATCCAGCAAGTGTTATCGAAAAAACGGCTTCTCACCTCTCCCAAGAAAAAGTTGTGGGCTGGTTCCAAGGCCCAATGGAGTTTGGCCCAAGAGCCTTGGGGAATCGAAGTATTATCGGAGATCCTCGAAGCGAAAATATGCAAAAAACCATGAATCTAAAGATTAAATACCGAGAAAGCTTTAGACCATTTGCTCCTTCAATACTTGAAGACAAAGTGAGTGACGTTTTTAAGATAAATCAACAAAGTCCTTATATGTTACTCGTGGCACCAGTAGCTGACTCTCAAAGAGAAAAACTTCCCGAAGGCTACGACTCACTGTTTGGCTTAGACAAACTAAATATCAGAAGATCAAAAGTTCCAGCAATTACCCATGTAGATTTTTCGGCTCGAGTTCAAACGGTATCGAAAAGCACGAACCCTAAGTACTACGAACTTATTGAAGCCTTTTACAAAAAAACAGATTGTCCATTGGTCGTTAATACCTCGTTTAACGTTCGTGGAGAACCAATTGTATGCTCTCCGGCAGATGCCATTAACTGCTTTTTAGCCACCGAAATGGATATTTTAGTAATGGAGGATTATCTCCTAGAAAAAGAACAGCAAAACCCCGAGGTGATCAAAGCCGCCAAAGAACGCAGCTTTGATTTGGACTAGGATAATGAATGAACGCTAAACCTTCAAACTCTCAACTTAGAAACTTCGGACTGGTACTATCAGCTCTACTCGTAGGGTTTATTTATTTTCTAATACCCTATATCCACGAGAT